>NZ_JBZAYE010000176.1:0-12591 GCF_058244205.1 Variovorax sp. 20P10.2.4 | reverse complement strand
CGGCCCGGCGTGCCGCGGTGGAAGGCACCGGGGCCGAGCTCGGCGACGTTGTAGGGCACCATCGCCGGCACCACGTTGAGCGTGGGACCGGCCTCGGACGCGACCGCCGCATTCGACACGCCGTTCTGCAGCGAGACCACCAGCGTGCCCGCGGGCAGCGCGAAGGCCAGCTCGGCCGCCGCCTCGGCGGTGGCGCCGCTCTTGACGCTGAGCAGCACCAGCGCGGGCTTGATGCCGCTGGGGACGCGGTCGATCAGGTGCAGGCCGGCGGCCGGCAATCGGTGGCTGCGGCCCTCGAGATCGGTCAGGGCCAGACCCTGCGCGGCCAGCGCCTGCAGGACGCGCGGACGACCGACGAAGGTGACCGGCACGCCGGCCGCCGCGAGGCTGCCGCCGACGAAGCAGCCGATGGTGCCCGCACCCATCACGAGGACTTCGCCGGGCACCGTGTCGTTCATCGCGAGGGCGCCGGAATCAGAGGCGTTCGCTCACCCAGGCCTGCACCGACTGCAGCGCCGCGGGCAGCGCCGCGGCATCGGTGCCGCCGGCCATCGCCAGGTCGGGCTTGCCGCCGCCCTTGCCGCCCACCTGCTGGGCCACGAAGTTGACCAGCTCGCCGGCCTTGACCTTGCCCATCGCGTCGGCCGTGACGCCGGCCGCGATCTGCACCTTGGCACCGTCGACCGCGGCCAGCACGATGGCGGCGCTCTTGAGCTTGTCCTTGAGCTTGTCCATGGTGTCGCGCAGCGTCTTGGCATCGGCGCCGTCGAGCTTGGCGGCCAGCACCTTCACGCCCTTGACCTCGATGGCCTGCGCCAGCAGCTCGTCGCCCTTGGAGGAAGCGAGCTTGCCCTTGAGCGAGCCGACCTCGCGCTCGAGCGCGCGGATCTGCTCGAGCACCTGGCCGAGGCGGCCCTGCAGTTCGGCGGCCGGCGCCTTGAGCGTGGCGGCCGCGCTGTGCACGGTGGATTCGAGGTCCTGCAGGTAGGCCAGCGCATTGGCGCCGGTGATGGCCTCGACGCGGCGCACGCCGGCGGCCACGCCGCCTTCGCTCACGATCTTGAACAGGCCGATGTCGCCGGTGCGCGTCACGTGCGTGCCGCCGCAGAGTTCGCGGCTCGAGCCGATGTCGAGCACGCGCACGGTCTCGCCGTACTTCTCGCCGAACAGCATCGTCGCGCCGGTCTTCTGGGCCGATTCCATGTCCATCACGCGCGCCTGCGTGGCCGCGTTGGCGAGGATCTCGGCATTCACGCGCTGCTCGATCTCGAGGATCTGCTCGCGCGTGACCGATGCGTTGTGCGCGAAGTCGAAGCGCGTCTTGTCGGCATCGACCAGCGAGCCCTTCTGCTGCACGTGGCCGCCGAGCACTTCGCGCAGTGCCTTGTGCATCAGGTGGGTGACCGAGTGGTTGCGCATGGTGGCGGCACGGCGCGCGCCGTCGACCGCGGCCTTGACGCTGTCGCCGACCTTGAGCGTGCCCTGGGTCTGCGTGCCGTGGTGGCCGTAGACGTCGGCCTTGATCTTGAGCGTGTCTTTGACACCAAATTGCACGCCTTCGGCCGAGATGAAGCCCTGGTCACCAATCTGACCGCCGCTCTCGGCGTAGAACGGAGTGGTGTCGAGCACCACGATGCCGGGTTGGCCTTCCTTGAGTTCCTGGACGGAGGAGCCTTCGAAGTACAAGGCGAGGACCTTCGCGCTTTCTTCCAGATGTTCGTAGCCAGTAAAGACATTGCCAGCACCGGTGTACTCAACCTTGCGCTCTTGTACCCAGTCTCCGCCTTCACGCGACTTCTTCCTCTGCTTCTCCATCTCTTCCCAGAAGCCCGCTTCATCCACGGACACGTTGCGCTCGCGACAGACGTCCTGAGTCAAATCCAACGGGAAGCCGAAGGTGTCATGCAAGGTGAAAGCCAACTCGCCTGAAAGCGTCGTCACACCTTGGTGCAGTTCACCCTCCAAGATCGCCATGCCGTTGGCAATGGTTCGGAAGAATCCCTCCTCCTCGGCCTTCAATGTCTCTGCGATCTTGGCTTCGTCAACCACCAGCTTGGGGTACGCCTCGCCCATCAACTTCACGAGGTCGGGCACCAGCTTGTGGAAGAACGGCTTCTTCTGCCCCAGCTTATAGCCATGGCGGATCGCGCGGCGGATGATGCGCCGCTGCACGTAGCCGCGGCCTTCGTTCGAGGGGATCACGCCATCGGCCACCAGGAAGGCGGTGGCGCGGATGTGGTCGGCGATCACCTTGAGCGAGTTGTTCGCGAGGTCCTTCTCGCCGGTCTCGCGCGCGGCGGCCTTGATCAGCGCGTCGAAGATGTCGATCTCGTAATTGCTGTGCACGTGCTGCAGGATCGCCGCCAGGCGTTCGAGGCCCATGCCGGTGTCGACGCAGGGCGCGGGCAGCTTGACGACGCTGCCGTCGGGCTGCATGTCGAACTGCATGAACACGTGGTTCCAGATCTCGATGAAGCGGTCGCCGTCTTCCTCGGGGCTGCCCGGGGGGCCGCCGGGGATGTGCGGGCCGTGGTCGTAGAAGATCTCGGAGCACGGGCCGCAGGGGCCGGTGTCGGCCATCATCCAGAAGTTGTCGGACTTGTACTTGCCGCCCTTGTTGTCGCCGATGCGGATCACGCGCTCGGGCGGCAGGCCGATCTCCTTGGTCCAGATGTCGAAGGCCTCGTCGTCCTCGTGGTAGACGGTGGCCAGCAGGCGCTCGGGCGGCAGCTTGAAGACCTGCGTGAGCAGCTCCCAGCCCCAGTGCAGCGATTCGCGCTTGAAGTAGTCGCCGAAGCTCCAGTTGCCCAGCATCTCGAAGAAGGTGTGGTGGCGCGCGGTGTAGCCCACGTTCTCGAGGTCGTTGTGCTTGCCGCCGGCGCGCAGGCAGGCCTGGACCGAGGCGGCGCGCACGTAGGGGCGCTTGTCTTCGCCGAGGAACACGTCCTTGAACTGCACCATGCCCGAGTTGGTGAACATCAGCGTCGGGTCGTTGCCCGGCACCAGCGGGCTCGAGGCCACCACCGTGTGCCCCTTGGAGGCGAAGAAATCGAGAAAGGTCTTGCGGATGTCCGCGACAGTGAATGTGGGCTGGCTCATCTTTGGATTCGTCTTCTGTCGAGGGCGGCGCGGCGATGGCGACCCTCATGTCGAACCCACTGCGGCGAACCGGCCTAACTGCTTGATTTGCTTGAACAATCGATTATAGGTTTGGCGCCCGCCGGGCGGCCCGGCCGGATGCAATCCCCCGTATCGACCCAGGCGCCCCCGGCGCGGCCCGCCCTGCACGCTCCCGGACACGGGGCTAATATGCGCCCTGACGCGAATCCGGCGACCGACGAGAACCAAAACCGGCCGGGCTCCTCCTATTCATCTGGACATGAATCAAGGAACACGCATGGCAAGCCACGAGGTGGAAGCGCACTGGACGATCGAAGACCTCGACTTCTCGCGCATCGCGCTCGACAGGGTGCGCTCCGACGAGAACCTCTTCTACCTGGTGGCCGCCGCCTCCTTCATCGAAAGCGGATCGGACCTCTACACCCACAACCTGGTCGATTTCTTTCGTGGCGATGAGGAAGTCACCGCCTGGCTCAGCACCCAGTGGGAACAGGAGGAGCTGCAGCATGGCAAGGCGCTGCGCGCCTACGTCGAGTACGTCTGGCCCGAGTTTCCCTGGGAGCAGGCCTACCGCGGCTTCCTCGAGGAGTACGCCACCTACTGCAAGGTCGAGCTGCTGGCGCCCACGCGCGGCCTCGAGATGAGCGCGCGCTGCGTGGTCGAGACCGGCACCGCCACCTACTACAAGGCCATGGCGCGCAGCACCGACGAGCCCGTGCTGCACGACCTCGCGACGCGCATCGCGACCGACGAGGTCAACCACTACAAGCACTTCTACCGCTTCTTCCGCCGCTACCGCGAGCAGGAGCGGCTGGGCCGCTTCCGCGTGCTCGGCACCATCGGCCGGCGCACGCTGGAGCTCAAGAGCGAGGACGCCGACTGCGCGATCCGCCACGTGGTGCGCGCGCGCTCGCCCGAGCGCGCCGACGATGCCGCCTACGTGCGCGGCCTCGGCGCCACCATGAACCGCACCATCCGCACCCACCTGAGCCCGGGCGCCACGCTCAAGATGCTGATGCGTCCGCTCGAGCTGCCCGCGCGCGTGCAGACGGTGGTGCAGTACCCGATCCAGCAGTTCATGCAGCACGTGTTCCTGCGCTGAAGCCAAGCGCATGCATGCGCGCGCGGCGATCCATTCACGACAGCGAATAAGGGAGAACGAGCATGCCGCCATCGGCATGAAATTGACGCACGTCAAGAGTTTTTGAGGCGAACGCTCCGACAGTGGAAACCGTTTCGGAAGCCCTCCACGCGAAGGCTCCGAGCACCTTCCATAACTACAGACTCGCCCAGAGACAAAGGACAGGTTCGTCATGACCACTCCCTCGCCCATCGCCGTCGAGAGCAGCAGCGCGCCGCGCTCCGCCTCGGCATCCACCCCCAACACCCGCAATCCCGCGACGCGCTGGATCCAGCTCTCGCTGGGCATCGTCTGCATGGCGATGATCGCCAACGTCCAGTACGGCTGGACCCTGTTCGTCGCGCCGATGGAGGCCAAGCACCACTGGGGGCTGGCCGCGATCCAGATCGCGTTCTCGGTCTTCGTCGTGGTCGAGACCTGGCTGGTGCCGATCGAAGGCTGGCTGGTCGATCGCTTCGGCCCGCGGCCGGTGATCGCCGGCGGCGCGATCCTCGCGGCCTGCGGCTGGATCATCAACGCCTACGCCGACAGCCTGCCGATGCTCTACGTCGCGGCCGTGGTGTCGGGCATCGGCGCCGGCTGCGTCTACGGCACCTGCGTGGGCAACGCGCTCAAGTGGTTCCCCGACCGCCGCGGCCTGGCCGCGGGCCTCACGGCCGCCGGCTTCGGTGCCGGCGCGGCGCTCACCGTGATCCCGATCGCCAACATGATCCAGACCTCGGGCTACGAGCACACCTTCCTGTACTTCGGCATCCTGCAGGGCGCCTGCATCTTCGTGATGGCGATGTTCATGGTGAAGCCCTTCGTGCCCAAGGGCGTGGTGGCGCAGACCCGCCTGGTGATGACCAAGGTCGACTACACACCGGCCGGCATGGTGAAGACACCCGTCTTCTGGCTCACCTACCTGCTGTTCGTGCTGGTGGCCGCGGGCGGCCTGATGGCCACGGCCGAGATCGGCCCGATCGCCAAGGACTACCACATCGACAAGCTGCCGATGCACTTCCTCGGCCTGTCGATGCCGCTGCTGACCATGACGCTGGCCATCGACAACCTCGCCAACGGCTTCACGCGGCCGCTGTGCGGCTTCGTGTCGGACAAGATCGGCCGCGAGAACACCATGCTGATCGTCTTCATCGGCGAGGGCCTGGCCCTGCTGGGGCTGCGCCAGTACGGCCACGAGCCGGTGGCCTTCATGACCTTCGCGGCGCTGGTGTTCCTGTTCTGGGGCGAGATCTACTCGATCTTCCCGGCGCTGGTGGCCGACACCTTCGGCATCAAGAACGCCGCCGGCAACGCCGGCACCATGTACACGGCCAAGGGCACCGCCTCGCTGTTCGTGCCGCTGGGCACCGTGCTGGCCGCGGGCGGCAACTGGGATCGCGTGTTCCTGCTGGTCGCGGTGGTGTCGATCGGCTCGGGCATCGCGGCCAAGCTGGTGCTGGCGCCGCTGCGCCGGCGCACCATCGAGGCCGCGAACGCGGCGGCCGCGGCGCGCAACTGAAGACGCTCCCGCCCCCAAGAAAAACGGCCGCATCAGCGGCCGTTCTGTCGTCTGCGGGCAGTGTCAGCTCGCCGAGGTCGCGCCGGCACGCCGGCTGGCATCGAGCGAGTAGAGCTGCGGCTGCGGACGCTCCTCGGACACCTTGGGCGTGTCCGCGCCGACGGGCTGCTGCGGCCGATAGAGCTCGCTCTCGAGGCGGCGCACCCGCTCGGCGTACATGCGCGCCAGCGCGCTGTGGTGCTCGGCGGCGGCCTGGTGCTCGATGCGCGCCATCTGCGCTTCCTCGAGCAGCGTGGCTGCGCGCTTCAGGTAGGCGGTCGGGCTCGAACGAAGGAAGTCGAACATCATGGATGCTCCTTTCGGATGTGATGCGATGGAGCCATCCTTCGCCGATGGGCGGCGGCGGTCTGTAGTCTCATGCGCCACGCGGGCGTAGACACGAGGAAATCGTTCACGGAATCGCGGCCGGATCCGCGCCGGATCGCCGCTGTCGCCCACGCGGCATGAAGGCAGGGAAAGTACCGACGTTGAACTTTTGTTTTCATCGGAAACTTCGCTCGAATCCTCCCTCCCCCTGAGCTACATGCTCACCTCACCCGCTTCGGCGGGTGTTTTTTTGGGGCCTTCGATCCGCGGCCCGCCCGGCCTCAGGCGCGCCGCCGCTGCCGACTCGCCAGGAAGGCGGCGACGGCCGCGCCGATCAGCAGCCCGATCGCGTCCGCCAGCAGGTCCTCGAACTCCGCCGAGCGATCGGGCGTGAAGGACTGCAGCACCTCGATCAATCCGCCATAGGCCAGCAGCGCGGGCAGCACGAAGCGCAGCCGCCCCGGCCACGACCAGCAGCCGAGCCCGCCGAGCGTCGCGAAAGCCAGCAGGTGGTTGGACTTGTCCCAGCCGGTACTCGGCATCGGCACGTTCTGGGGCAGCAGGCTCAGCACGAGCACGACGACCATCGTGATGGCCAACAGCCAGCGCCACTTGCGCGGGCCGGCGAGGGCCGCATGCGAAAAGATCTCCGGTCGGCTCACGCCATCTCCTGTAGCAAAGCCTTCGATTGTGCCGCCCGCGACCGATGCGGCTTGCCGCCGCGCGCAACGCACTTGCAGAATGGCCGTGCCCGCGCCAGCGTGCATTCGCCCCCATAAGAAAACGAGGAGACAACCGATGCTGAAACGGCTTCTGGCTTTGGCCATGCTCGCCACCGCGCTCGTGGGCTGCACCACCGCGCCCCCCGTTCCACCCAATGCCGGCAAGCTGCCAAAGGGCGCGAAGGTGGGCCTGCTCGTCAACATGCCGGCGCCCGCGCAGCACATGCACGTGGGCACCACCGTCTTCACCAACTTCGCGACGAACCACCAGTTTCCGTGGAACCCCACCTCGCGCACCTACGAGGTCTTCACGGCCGACCTCGAGCGCGCCGGCTTCCAGGTCGTGCGGCTCACGAGCTACGCCACCACCACCGTCAACGCGCTCGCGGTCTCGCAGAACGACGGCTGGCGCGCCAACCCGGCCCAGTCCTGGGCGACGCAGAAGCTCAAGGAGGAACAGATCGCGGCGGTCGTCGTGGTCGAGGGCAAGCGCACCCTGACGCGGATGGAATGCAGCGGCGGTCCCTGCGCCGAGAGCTACATGGCCAATTCGGGACTCTTCACCCGCAGCATGTTCGGCTCGACGCGCTATTCCGCCGTGCCCGCGATGGAGGCCAAGGTCTTCGCCCTCGCCCCGCCGATCGAGCTCTCGGCCTACGAGCCCTTGAAGACGCTGCAGGCGGGCCGCGTGCGGCAGCTCAAGGACTTCGCGGAACCGAAGGACTTCAACCAGTTGAGCAAGGCCGAGTTCCAGCCGGTGGTGACGGCGATTGACGCGCACATCGCCGCGATCTCGCGCGCGACGGTGCAGACGCTGGTCAGCGGTGCGAAGTAGCGCGGCGCATGCACGTCCAACCGCTGTTCGCCATGACCGGGCGCGAGGAGTTGCACCGGCTCATGCGCGACTACCCGCTCGCCACCGTCATCGTCGCCCGGTCGGGCAAGATGGACGCGAACCTGCTGCCCCTGCACCTCGCGGACCGCGGCGGGCATGGCCTGCTGTCGGGCCACGTGGCGCGAAGCCATTCGCTGTGGGCGGAGGATCCGAAAGAGACCGAAGTCACCGCCGTCTTCCAAAGCCCCAACGCCTACATTTCCCCGCGCTGGTACGTCAACGGACAGCGCAGCGGCCGCAATGCGCCGAGCTGGAACTACGTGGTGGTGCAGGCGCAAGGGCGGCTGCGATTCATCGACGACGCCGACTGGATGCGCACCCACCTTGCCGCGTTGACCGCGGCGCAGGAAGCGGGCCGGCCGCAGCCCTGGTCGATGGACGATGCATCGCCCGAATTCCTCAACGAGACGACACGGCGGCTCGTGGGCTTCGAGATCGAGATCCAGGCCTTGACCGGCAAGCGCTTTCTTTCCCAGCAGCGGACCGAGGCGGATCGGGAGAGCCTGGTGCGGAACCTTGAGGGGGAGGTGTCGTTGGGGGCGCGGGTGGTGGGTGGGCTCATCAGGCCGTAGCGGGATCTTCAATCGGGTATGGCACCATCGGCGGCCCAGGGAGCCCCAAGAAAACTGTCCCGATCTCGACGGTCAGAGGCATGGAGCCGTCGAGGCCGAGGCCCAGTGAAGACGCACCGCAAGTCTTCCCTCTCGATTCAATCATTCACCGCGATGAACGCCACAACGAAGCAAATCACGATTCGGCAGAACACCTACGACGTGGTGACCGATATCGACTACGGCGCCCGGATCGGCAGCCGCTTTGAACCCCATACGGTCGCGATCATGGAGGCACTGATCGATCCGGATTCACGCGTCATCGACATCGGCGCGAACATCGGCTTCACCAGCCTGGCCCTGGCGCAGATGTGCCCTGCCGGACGCGTCGCCGCGGTGGAGCCGGTACCCGCCACCTACGAACTTCTGAGCGCGAACATCCGGCTCGCCGCACTCGGCCATGTCTCGACGCACAACTTCGCCCTCGGCAAGGAACCGGGCGAGGTCGTGATGCAGGGCAATCCGGACGATCTTTCGGGATTCTTCGTTTCCGACGATCACTACGTCGTCAAGGCCGACCATCACCGCGAGGCCAAGGCACAGGTCCTGCGCCTCGACGATGCCTTGCCGCAGCTTGGCCTCGACCGCATCGACATGCTCAAGATCGATGTCGAGGGCTTCGAACTGGACGTTCTCGAGGGTGCCGGCGAGGCATTGGCCAGGTTTCGTCCGCGCGTGTTCATGGAAATGAACCATGTCGCGCTGAATCTCTGGCGTGGCATCGCCCTGCCGGAGTTCCGCAAGAGGCTGCTGAAGATTTTTCCTTTTGCCTACGCGATCGGCCCCGATCTGATCGCCGACCTGTCGGACGACTCGCAAAGCACCAAAGCGTTCTACGCCCATGTCTACGAAAGCCACAAGTTCACGGACCTCGTGTGCGGCTTCGACAAGGCAGACCTGGCACAGAGGCTGGCGTTGATTCCTGCCATCGCGCAGAAGAACGATCGCATCTTTGCTGAACAGGATGCCCGGTCCGAGGAGCAGTTCAAGCGCCTCCACGAGAGGCTGAAGGACGCCGAACAGGCAAGCAATGCCGCGCTGGCCGAATGCCATCGCTTGACCGAGGAACGCAACAGGGCCTTGTCCGATCGAGACCGTGCAGTGGCCGAACGCGATGCCCTCCGCGCCGAGATCAACGAAATGGTCTCTTCCAAGAGCTGGAAGTTGACTTCGCCGCTGCGCAATTTTCGGCGCACGCTGGGGATCTGAGGCGCGCTGCGCGCTTGGAGATGACTGCGAGCGCAATCAAGACGGACGGTCGACAAGCACCAGGTCGCGCGATGCTGCGCGCGCTCGTCCTGGCCGCCCTGCCCCTCTTGGCCAATGCCGGGCCCCGCACCTGCCTCGTCGTGGGCGTCAGCGACGGCGATACCCTCACCGCGCGATGCGGCGGCGCCGGCAGCCACGAGCGAATCAAGGTGTGCATTGCCGCCATCGACGCGCCCGAGAAAAACCAGCCGTTCTGGCAGCGTGCGAGGCAGGCCCTGAGCGAGCTTTGCCTTCGCGACATGGCGAAGGTCTACCGCCGCTCGACGGACCGCAACGGCCAGATCGTCCCGGACGTCGAGTGCCGGGACCAGGACGTCGCGCGGCACACGATCGCCGGTGGCTGGGCCTGGGTGTACGACGGCGCCACGGAACTCGGGGATGCGCCGCTGTACAAGGCACAGGACGTGGTGCGCGACGCCAGGCGGGGGCTTTGGAAGGACCCAACGGCGGTTGCGCCGTGGAAGTGGCGCAAGCAGCAGGGCGAGGCCCGCAAGCGCGGCCCGGCCCCGGGGTGACTGCTGCCCCGTTCCGACCTGCAGGCGCTGCCGCCTCACCAAACCTACGCCAAAAGCTACGCCGCCAAGGCAGACCTTCGACCCAAGCATCCTGCTTCATGAAGCAGGATGGTTAGCTCAATATGAGGTACGCGAGCTATTGCGACCTCTTGTTGACTCGCCGGACGGCTATCAAGGTCTGGACGGTCTTTTTAGAAGAATCCTGAAGCTAGACGCGATGCGCAATGGCGACCTTGAAAGCCATTCCCCTCTACGACGTCATTGTCGACATCGAACTTTCCTCAAAGACTTACAGGTGTTCGGAATCGATCGCCATCCACAAGACCAAGAAGGCATTCGAAGGTTTATCGAACATGGCTGCCGGCTATCCAATCAAGATCAACGGTACGCACGTTCTGATGAGCGATCCACACGTTCTAAAAATTCAGAAGGCGATCATTAGCAAAGCTGGCTCTATGGCTGCGCGATGAAATCGAAGCCTCATCAGATGAATCGAACTGACTTCGGCCTTTTCCTTCCGACAACGAAGGAAAAGCTAATCGTCGAGCAGTCAGCCAAGGATCTGTTCTGGGGCGCTCTCATCGTTGACGATGGCGCGTTGAAGGAGTGCGTCCTCGAAGTGATGAATTCTCTGAACACCTCCCTCTTCTGGGAAGATGACTTCTAGTCCGATCAAGATGCTCTCACTGAGGCGATCCGTTCACTCGACGACGATTCGATGTAATAGCTAGTCCGACCTCCGCCAACTTCACCTGCGATAGCTGCAAGCAATGTTCTCGGATAAGTCTTCCTCGGAAGCTACGAATTTTTGAAGAATTGTCCCGACGTGAAGATCAACGGCAACAACGATGGCGTTCCTTGCGAGCAGCAGTGGCGCAAGCCCCAACGACTGCGGCTATAGACGATCCGCAAGTTGAATCGCGGCTCAGCTCTAGATTTGAACTAGGGTTTTCCGTAGTCAGAAGTCGTCATCTCATGTAACAATGAGTTTCCACGCGTATTGCTACAAGGGATCCATGAGATTTATCGCCCTGACGGTCCTCGTACTAGGTTTGGCAGGTTGTGCCAGTCCACCACGCTCCTACTCTTTTCAGAACTCGCGGACGTACGACAAGAGCTATGACGAGGTATGGGAGAGCTTGATCGGCTTCTTTGCCTCTCGGAACATTCAGATCAAAAACATCGCGAAAGACAGCGGTGTTGTGTATGCGGAAACGGCCCAGTTCAATGAGACCATGGCCGATTGCGGTGATCCGGGCCTCTTCCAAGTCCTATCGAAGCGAGTGAACTTCAATGTGTTCGTCACGAGATCCGGCGCAACGCCGAAAGTGACCGTGAATGCCACCTATCAAGAGACTCGAAAGTTTGACCGAAACGTCGTAACGGTCGGCTGTAATTCGAAAGGTACCTTGGAGCGGATCATCCTCGCTGAAGTGGGACGATAAGCATGCGGTGCAGGACTTTGTCGTCGCAAGAGCCTGCCGATCGCTTCGAAGCTGTCGAGTGGTCATGGAAGCCATCCCATGCTCAACGACCGCCGCACGGCGGCCTCCAGACACACGCTAGAATCCGCCCCCACGCGGGTGTAGTTCAATGGTAGAACGGCAGCTTCCCAAGCTTCATACGAGGGTTCGATTCCCTTCACCCGCTCCAAACACCTGACCCCGGGCCGCGCAACGCGGCCCGTCGTGCTTCTGGCAAGCACTCTTGCGCCCCCTCTCCTCCCCGCCCGACACTGTCGGCCAGCCGCCATACGAGCGGCACGGCACGAAGAGATGGAGACAAATCCCGCATGGAGAACTCGCCCACGCCCGAGCGCATGAGCCTGCCCGCGATGGAACCGCTGTCGCCCGGGCTGCGCGGACTGGTCCGCGAACTGCGCCGCGACAGCCCGAACCTCTCGACGCATATGCTCGACACGCTGCGCGGCAGCATTCCCGAATACGGCGCGCTGGGCCAGGCGCTCGCGCATGACGTCTACCGCGTGGGCCTGCGCAACGCGGAGCTCTGGTACGACGCGCTGCTGATCCGCGACAAGCCGCACGACGACGACCTGCAATGGATCGGCCGCTTCAGCCAGCGCCGCCATGCACAGGCGCTCTCGCTGTCGGCGCTGCTGCAGGCCTACCGCACCGGCACGCGCGTCTACATGGACGCGCTGCTCGCGCACGTGCGGCCCCATCCGGCGCTGTGCGACGAGGTGCTGTTCCGCGTCTCGCCCTTCCTGCTGTACTACAGCGACCTGCTGAGCCGCACGGTGAGCGATGCCTACCTGGCCGAGCACACGCGCGAGATGCGATGGAAGGCACAGATGCAGGCCCGGCTCGCCGCGGCGGTGTTCGATCCGACCTGGGTCGGCGCCTTCGACGACGCGGCGCAGGCGCTGGGCATCCAGGCCGACCAGCCGCACGTGGCGCTGGCGCTGCGGCCGATGCCGCTCGAACCGACCAC
>NZ_JBZAYE010000175.1:0-12609 GCF_058244205.1 Variovorax sp. 20P10.2.4 | reverse complement strand
CATGCCGTCGGTCCGTCGGCGCGCGCGATGCCGCGCCGGCCGGTCAGCCGTTCGTGCTCGCGCATCGCGAAGCGGTCGGTCATGCCCGCGATGTAGTCGGCCACGGCGCGCGGGCGGTCGGCGCGCTCGGCGAAGGACTCGGGCATCTCGGCGCCGCGCTCGAGGTAGGCATCGAACAGTTCGCGCACCACCTCGCGCGCCTGGTCGGTGGTCTGCACCACCTGCGGATGGCGGTAGAGATTGCGGAACAGGAAGCGCTGCAGCGTCTCCGACTGCGCGCGCATGCCCTCGCTGAACGCGACCACCGGCGGCGCGCGGCGCACCGCGTCGGCATCGCCGGGCGCGAGCGCCTCGAGCGTGGCGCGGGTGGCGTCGATCACGTCGTAGACCTGGGCGCTGAGCATGCGGCGGATGGTCTCGTAGAGCACGCGGCGGCCGCTCAGCGCCGGGTACTCGGCCAGCGCCTCGCGCCGGTAGCGCTCGAACAGCTCGACCTCGGCCAGTTGCTCGACGGCGATCAGGCCGGAGCGCACGCCGTCGTCGATATCGTGGGCGTTGTAGGCGATCGCATCGGCCAGGTTGCACAGCTGCGCCTCGAGGCCGGGCTGGGTACGGTCGATGAAGCGGCGCGCCACGCCGCCGGGCTCGGCCGCCTCGAGCTTTTCGGCATTGGCGCGCGAGCAATGCTTGAGGATGCCTTCGCGCGTCTCGAAGCTGAGATTGAGGCCGTCGTACTGCGGATAGCGATGCTCGAACGCATCGACCACGCGCAGGCTCTGCAGGTTGTGCTCGAAGCCGCCGTGCTCGGCCATGCAGGCATTGAGCGCGTCCTGCCCCGCATGGCCGAAGGGCGTGTGGCCCAGGTCATGGGCCAGCGCGACCGCCTCGACCAGGTCCTCGTTGAGCCGCAGTGCGCGCGCAATGGAGCGGCCGAGCTGCGCCACCTCGAGCGAATGGGTGAGCCGCGTGCGGAACAGGTCGCCTTCGTGGTTGAGGAACACCTGCGTCTTGTAGACCAGCCGCCGGAACGCCGTCGAATGCACGATGCGGTCGCGGTCGCGCTGGAAGGCGTCGCGCGTGGGTGCGGGCGGCTCGGGATGGCGACGGCCGCGCGAACGCGCGGGATGCGAGGCGTAGGGCGCGAGACTCATGAATCCGCAGTGGCGATGCCGGCCATCGGAAGGGGGCTCAGGCCGCCGCGCAGGACTGCGCGAGCACCTCGCGCACCAGCGCGTCGGGCGCGCCGCGCATGATTGCGGAGCCGGGCTTGTCGATCACCACGAAGCGGATCTCGCCGCCCTCGGATTTCTTGTCGACGCGCATCAGCTCGAGGTAGCGATCCGCCCCCAGGTCGGGGCCGACCGTGGGCAGGCCGGCGCGCTGGATCAGCCGGGTCAAGCGCTCGACGAAGGCCGCATCCACGCCACCGAGGCGCTGCGACAGCCGCGCCGCCATCACCATGCCGCAGCCCACGGCCTCGCCATGCAGCCACTCGCCATAGCCGAGGCCCGATTCGATCGCATGGCCGAAGGTGTGGCCGAAATTGAGGATCGCGCGCAGGCCGGTCTCGCGCTCGTCCTGACCGACCACCAGCGCCTTGATCTCGCAGCTGCGCTTGACCGCATGCGCGAGCGCGGCGGGATCGCGCGCCACCAGGGCCTCGATGTTGGCTTCGATCCAGTCGAGAAACGCCATGTCGTGGATCGGCCCGTACTTGATGACCTCGGCCAAGCCGGCACTGAGTTCGCGCGGCGGCAGGGTCTGCAAGGTACCGAGGTCGCAAACCACCAGTTGGGGCTGGTAGAACGCGCCGATCATGTTCTTGCCCAACGGATGGTTGATGGCCGTCTTGCCGCCGACCGAGGAATCGACCTGCGCCAGCAAGGTGGTCGGCACCTGGACGAAAGGCACGCCGCGCATGTAGCTGGCGGCCGCGAAGCCGGTCATGTCGCCCACCACGCCGCCGCCGAGCGCGAACAGCACGGTCTTGCGGTCGCTGCCGTGGCCGAGCAGCGCGTCGAAGATCAGGTTCAGGGTCTCGAGGTTCTTGTAGACCTCGCCATCGGGCAGCTCGAGCAGATGAACCTGCCGGAACCGACCGGCCAGCGCCTGGCGAAGTGCCTGGGCGTAGAGCGGCGCGACCGTGGTGTTGCTGACGATCAGCGCGCTGGCCGCCTGCGGCACGATGCCATAGGTCTGGGGATCGTCGAACAGGCCGGCGCCGATGAGGATGGGATAGCTGCGGTCGCCGAGCGGGATGTCGACGCGTTCGAGGGCGGGCGGGGAAGCGGAAGCGGCGGGCGATGGCATGGCGGGAGTTTAGGCGGTGCGGCGCCCAGGGGCCGGAACGCCGGCGCCAAGCGCCTCGGCGCGCGAGGGTCGATCCGTGCCCGGCCCGGGCCTCGCTAACCCGAGGACGGGGGCGGCTCGGGGCCCTCGGGATGCGCACCGGGCGGCACGATGCCGGCCAGCTCGAGCTGCATCACGATGATGTTCACGAGCGTCGCGACCGTGGGACGGCCGGTGTCGACCACGTCATGGGCGGTCTCGCGGTAGAAGGGATCGCGCGCGTCGTGCAGCTCGCGCAGCCGGCCCAGCGGATCGGCCACTTGCAGCAGCGGGCGCTTGACGTCGTGGCGCAGGCGCCGGAACAGGTCCTCGGGCGAGGACCGCAGGTAGATCACGTGGAAATGGTCGCGCAGCTGCTGGCGGTTGGCCTCGCGCAGCACTGCGCCGCCCCCGGTGGCCAGCACGCCATGCGCGCCGGCCGCCAGTTCAGCGATCACCTGCTGCTCAAGGTCGCGGAAGGCGGCTTCGCCTTCGCGCTCGAAGTAATCGCGGATCGAGCAGCCGATGCGCTGCTCGATTTCGTGGTCGGTGTCGACGAAGGGAAGATCGAGCCGAAGCCCCAGCCGTCGGCCCACCGCGGACTTTCCGGCGCCGGGCAATCCGACGAGTGCGACGGCCACGCCGTGGCTGCTACGCCCGCGCGTCAGCGCGCGGCGTTGCGGTCGGTAATCATCTTCGGGGTGATAAAGACGAGCATTTCGGTCTTGTTCGCAATGCGAGTGCGTGTGCGGAACAGCGCCCCCAGATAAGGCACTTCACCCAGCACCGGCACGCGCGACTCGTCATTGGATTCGTTGAGCTCGAAGATACCACCGATGACGACCGTGCCGCCGTTTTCGACCAGCACCTCGGTCTGGACATGCTTGGTGTTGATGGCCGGGCCGGCGGTGGTGTTGATGCCACGCGCGTCCTTGCTCACATCCAGTGTCAGGATGATGTTGCCTTCGGGCGTGATCTGCGGCGTGACTTCGAGCTTGAGCACCGCCTTGCGGAACGAGATCGAGGTGGCGCCGCTCGAGGTCGCCTGCTGGTAGGGGATTTCCTCGCCTTGCTCGATCAAGGCCTTGGTCTGGTCGGCCGTGATGACACGGGGGCTGGACACCAGCTTGCCCTTGCCGTCGGCTTCGAGTGCTGAGATCTCGAGGTTCAGCATGCGGGAGAAGCTGGAGTTGAAGAGCGAGATGGCGAAGGTGCCTGCGGCAACGCCATTGCCGGTCGGATCCGATGCCGGCATGTTGATGAAGTTCGAGTTGGTCCAGGTGGTGGTTGCCGTACTCCCGCTGCCATTTGTGCCTTGAGTCACGACCGGCATCACGCCAATGTTGCCGAATGCCCGATTGCCGTTGGCGGAAGCTACGCGCTCTCCCGCAACCCCGCCTCCCAAGCGCGCCCCGAGCGACTTGCCGAAGGTGTCGGTCGCTTCGACGATACGAGCCTCGATCAGCACCTGACGCACTGGCACGTCCAGTTTCTGGATAAGTTCCGAAACTTGCGCGAGACGTGAGGGTATGTCCGAAACGAATAACTGGTTGGTACGCGCTTCCGCAATTACGCTGCCGCGCGGACTCAAGATGCGCGTGGCAGAGCCAGACCCGCCTGCGCTCCCCGCCGACGTTCCCGTTCCCGTCAACCCCTGAGCAATGGCGATCGCCTTCGTGTAGTTCAGTTGGAACGACTGCGTCCGCAGCGGCTCGAGATTTTCAATCGCGGCCTTGGCTTCGAACTCGAGCTTTTCCTTGGCGTTGATCTCGTCCTTCGGTGCAATCCACAGCACGCTGCCGTTCTTGCGCATGCCGAGGTTCTTGGCCTGCATGATGATGTCGAGCGCCTGGTCCCAGGGCACGTCCTTCAGCCGCAGGGTCAACGCGCCGGTCACCGAATCGGAAGTCACGATATTGAAGTTCGTGAAATCGGCGATCACCTGCAGCAGCGAACGGATCTCGATGTTCTGGAAGTTGAGCGAAAGCTTCTCGCCCGTGTAGCCCACGCCCTGCGTCAGCTTGGTCGGATCGACCTTGCGCGCCCGGACCTCCACCACGAACTGGTTCTCGCTCTGGTAAGCGCTGTGCTCCCAATCACCCTTGGACTCGATCGTCATGCGGACGCGGTCGCCGGCCTGCTGGGCCGTGATCGACTGCACCGGCGTATTGAAGTCGGCGACGTCGAGGCGACGACGCAATCCCTCGGGCAGCGTGGACTTGGTGAATTCCGCCACCAGGGTCTTGCCTTGCTGTCGCAGATCGACACCCACCTGGTTATTGGCCAGATCGATGATGATGCGGCCCGTATTGTCAGCCCCCATGCGGAAATCGATGTCACGCAACGGCAGCATGTCGCGATTGCGGTTTTCGGCGAAGGTGCCGGAAGCGGACGCAGCGAGCGCGACGCCGGCCACGGGCTCGAGCATCACGAGCAACGACTTGCCCTGAAGCTCGGTCTTGTATGCCGTGGCTTGCTTGAGGTTGAGTACCACGCGGCTGCGTTCGCCGGCCTGCACCACATTGACCGAGCGCAGGTTACCTTGATTCATCTCGATCGCTGAGCGCCCGATGGCATTCGTGACACCGGGGAAATCAAGTGCGATGCGCGCTGGCGTCTGGACCGCAAAACCCGTGGGCACCGTGGCCAAAGGTTGCGCCAGATCGATCCGGATCACCTCCGCACCGGACTGCATCGAACTCGTCACGGCCTCGATGGCGTTTTGCGCCTGGGCCATGGCAAACATGCCACATGCCAGCAGCCCGAGCGCGGCGCTTCGCAGCCGCTGCGCCATCTTCGATTTTTGTAGGTTCATTTCGCACTCTCTTGCAACTGCAGCGATGCTGCGCGTTCGATCCATTCACCGGCTGCGTCCTGCACGATTTCCCGCAGGGCGATTTCGCTTTCGTTGATCCGGGTGATACGGCCATAGTTGAGGCCCAGGTATTCGCCGACACGCACCTTGTAGAGCAGCTTGTCGACCTTCACCAGAGCCACCGGCTGGCTGTTGCGGTTCATGGTGCCGACCATGGCCATCGAATCGAGCGGGAAGGCCTCGAGAGCCTCCTTGCGCCGCGCCAACTCGGGCGCGATCAGGTCGGAGCTGCCCTGCTGGTTCGATTCGCGGCGCAACGCCTGCGTGAGCTTCAGCTTGTTGAAGGGCTCGAACGACGACGCTTCCGTGTAGGCCTGCGGCGTGAACCGCTTCGGCTCGGCGATCGGCGTGATACTGGGCCTGACCTGGGCGCGCTGCTCCACCATCCAGCGCTGGAGGTCTTCCTGCTCGGAGTTGCCACAACCGCTCAGGCCGATTGCGGCGGGCAGCAACCACAACAGATAAGTGGCCGTCTTCATTTCCTCTTGCCCTTCGGCGCCGCGGCGCGCTTCTGGGCCAGTCGTTCTTCCTCGTCGAGATAGCGATAGGTACGCGCGGTGGCATCCATCGTCAGCACGTCCTTGTCCTTCTGTGGCGTCACGCTCAGGTTGTTCAACGTGACGATGCGCGAGAGGCTCGCGATGTCAGCCGCGAAAGCGCCCATGTCGTGATAACGACCCGTCACGCGTACCGCGATCGGCAACTCGGCGTAATAGTCCTTGACGACGACCTGCCCCGGACGGAACAACTCGAACTGCAGGCTTCGGCCAAGTCCGGCCTGGTTGATATCCGACAACAGTGCATCCATCTCGGCCTTGCTCGGCAACTGCTTCTCGAGCAGCGTGACGTACTGCTGCACCTGTTCACGCTGCTTCTTCAGCAGGTCGAGGTTGGCGGCCTGCGCCACCTTCTTCTGATAGTCGGTCCGCAGCGCGATTTCCTTGCTGCGCTCCGATTCGAGCTCGTCGTTCGAATTCGTGAGCCAGACGAACCACAAAGCCACGACCACGATGACGCTCAGGCCCAGGCATAGCGCATAGCGCGGCACCGGCGGCCAGTTCGCGGGGTCGTTGAGGTTCAGTCCACGGAATTGATCGCCGAAGCGACGCAGTGCGGCGCCGACATCGACTTTGGGGGAGGAGCGGTTGCTTGCCATGATCGCCTAGCCCTTGGACTGCGCTGCGGTGGCCAGCGCCTTGTCGGCCGCCGCCTTCTGCGCGTCGGTGGGCCGCTTGAGGCCGATGCGCATGGTGAAGTTGGCCACGCGCCGCTGGTCGCGCTGGCTGGAACTCAAACTCACGGTCGCGGAGGTGATTTCGACCAGCTCCGGCTTCACGAGCCAGGGACTGTTGTTGCCGAGATTGCGCAGCAGCTCCGACACGCGTTCGTTCGACTGCGCCATGCCCTGCAGCGTGACGGTCTGGTTGTCCTGCTTCATGTTCGACAGGTAGACGCCATCGGGCAGTTGCCGCACCAGCTCGTTGAGCAGATGCACCGGCAGGTTGCGGTCGCCCTGGAGGTCTTCGACGGCCTGCTGGCGTGCACGCAGCGCCGCGATTTCCTCCTGCAGGGTCGAGATCTCCTTGATCTCGACCTCGAGCTTCTTGATCTCGCCCTGCAGGAAGCGGTTCTTCGATTGCTGGGCCGAGATCTGGGCCTCGAACCAGAGGTAGCCCAGGCAGGCGATCAGGCCGCCGAGCAGCGCGGCGCCGGCCAGGGTGCCGAAGAAGGCTTCGCGCCGGCGCTTGCGCGCGGCCTCGCGGTGAGGGAGCAGATTGATCAGGATCACTGCAGGAACCTCCGCATGGCCAGACCGCAGGAGGTCAGGTAGGAAGGCGCTTCGCGCCGGACCTTCTTCTCGCGGATGTTCGAACCGAGCTCCATGCCGTCGAAGGGATTCACGAGCGAGCAGGCGAAGGAGGTCTGCCGCGTCACCGCATTGCTCAGGCCCGGCAGCGAGGCCGATCCGCCGGCCAGCATCACGTAGTCGACGCGGTTGTGCGGCGTGCTGGTGAAAAAGAACTGCAGCGCGCGCGCGATTTCCTGGGCGATGCTCTCGACGAAGGGCTTGAGGACGCCCGCACCGTAGTCGTCGGGCAGATCGCCGCTGCGCTTCTTGGCCTCGGCCTCCTCGGCCGAGAAGCCGTACTGGCGCACGATCATCTGGGTCAGCTGGGCGCCGCCGAAAGCCTGGTCGCGGTCATACAGCACTTCCTGATTGCGCAGCACCTGCATGCTGGTGGTGAAGGCACCGACCTCGAACAAGGCGACGATCGCATCCTGGCCCTTGCTCGGCAATTGCTCGATCAGGCGCGCGGTGGCGAGGCGCGAGGCATAGGACTCGACGTCCAGGATCATGGCCTTGAGGCCCGCCGCCTCGGCCAGGCCTTCGCGGTCCTGCACCTTTTCCTTGCGCGAGGCGGCGATCAGCACCTCGACGTCGCCCGCCGAGCTCAGGCTCGGCCCCGTCACGCAGAAATCGAGGCTCACTTCGTCCAGCGAGAAAGGAATGTATTGATTTGCTTCCGATTCGACTTGAATTTCGAGCTCCTGCTCGCTCATCCCGCCCGGAAGAATGATCTTCTTGGTGATCACCGCCGACGGCGGCAGCGCCAGCGCGACATTGCGCGTGCGCGTGCCGCTCTTGCGCACCACGCGGCGCACGGCCTCGGCGACTTCGTCGAACTTCTCGACGTTGCCATCGGTGATCCAGCCCCGCTCCAGGGGCTCGATGGCGCAGCGTTCCAGGATCAGCTTGCCGCTGGCTTCACGGCCGAGCTCGACCAGCTTGACGCTGGACGAACTGACATCCAGCCCGAGCAGGGGGGCGTTCTGACGACGAAACAACGTTCCAAGAGCAGCCAAGTTCTGTCCCTCTTCCCCTGCATTTGTAACCAATAGAAAAATATGCGTTCGGTTGCATGCTAGCAGCACGCTCCAAGGCATCCAAGCGAGGGATCGGGGCGGAATGGTCGAACGTTGTCAAAACCTGACGTTAAAGCCTCGTTCTGTAACTTTCGATTTAGGACTGGGCGCCCGAGGAAACATCCGGGCCCGCTCAAGGGGTGGCTTTTTATAATGCGCGGTGACTCTCGGGCCCTCCATGCAAGAAAACACACGGCCAACGCCAAACCCCAAGCGCCCAGCCAAGACTCCCCCCACCTCCACCCGACCCGCCTGGCTCAAATGGCTGCTGCGTTTCGTGTTCTGGGGGCTGGGCATCGCCGCGGCCGGCGTGCTGTCGGTGATCTGCGTGGTCGCGGTGGCGCTGGCGGTCGCCTATCCGAACCTGCCCGACATCTCCGAGCTCTCCGACTACCGGCCCAAGCTGCCGCTGCGGGTGTTCTCGGCCGAAGGCATCCTGATCGGTGAATTCGGCGAGGAACGCCGCAACCTGACGCCGATCTCCGCCATCCCCAAGGTGGTGAAGGACGCGGTGCTGGCGGCCGAGGACACCCGCTTCTACGACCACGGCGGCGTCGACTACAAGGGCATGATCCGCGCCGGCCTCGCGAACATGAACCGCGTGAAGAGCCAGGGTGCCTCCACCATCACCATGCAGGTGGCGCGCAACGTCTACCTGAGTTCCGAGAAGACGCTGACGCGCAAGATCTACGAGGTGCTGCTGACCTTCAAGCTCGAGCACCTGCTGAGCAAGGACCAGATCTTCGAGATCTACCTGAACCAGATCTACCTCGGCAACCGCGCCTACGGCTTCGCCGCCGCCTCCGAGGCCTATTTCGGCAAGCCGCTGTCCGAGCTCACGATCGCCCAGGCCGCGATGCTGGCCGGCCTGCCCAAAGCCCCCGGCGCGAACAACCCGGTGAACAATCCGCAGCGCGCGCGCGGCCGGCAGTTCTACGTCATTGACCGCATGCAGGACGCCGGCTTCATCACCGCCGAGCAGGCCGCGGCCGCCAAGAAGGAAGAGCTGCACCTGCGCGATGCCGCCGATCCGAACCGGCTGCATGCCGAGTACGTGGCCGAGACCGTGCGCCAGCTCATGTATGCGCAGTACGGCGACAGCACCTACACGCGCGGCCTCAAGGTCTACACCTCGCTGGTGGCGGCCGATCAGGCGGCCGCCTACAAGGCGCTGCGCAAGGGCATCATGGATTACGAGCGCCGCCAGATCTATCGCGGCCCCGAGAAGTTCGTCGAGCTGCCGAACGATGCCAAGGACCTCGACGAAGCCGTCGACGACGCGCTCAGCGACCATCCCGACAACGGCGACGTGATGGCGGCCGTGGTGCTCAAGGCCACGGCCAAGCAGATCGACGCGGTGCGCGGCAACGGCGACGCGGTGCAGATCACGGGCGAAGGCCTCAAGCCCGCGCAATCGGGCCTTTCCGACAAGGCGCCGCCCAACATCAAGATCCGCCGCGGCGCGGTGATCCGCGTGGTCAAGACGCCCAAGAACACCTGGGAGATCACCCAGTTGCCCGAGGTCGAAGGCGCCTTCGTCGCCATGGACCCGCGCGACGGCGCGATCAAGGCACTGGTCGGCGGCTTCGACTTCGGCAAGAACAAGTTCAACCACGTCACGCAGGCCTGGCGCCAGCCGGGCTCGAGCTTCAAGCCCTTCATCTACTCGGCCGCGCTCGAAAAGGGCTTCACGCCCGCCACCGTGATCAACGACGGCCCGCTGTTCTTCGATGCCGGCACCACCGGTGGCCAACCCTGGGAGCCCAAGAACTACGGCGGCGGCTACGACGGTCCGATGTCGATGCGCACCGCGCTGATGAAATCGAAGAACCTGGTCTCGATCCGCATCCTGCAGTCGATCGGCACGCGCTACGCGCAGGACTGGATCACCAACTTCGGCTTCGAGCGCGAGAAGCACCCGGCCTACCTGCCGATGGCGCTCGGCGCGGGCTCGGTCACGCCGATGCAGATGGCGGTGGGCTATTCGGTGTTCGCCAACGGCGGCTACCGCGTCAATCCCTATCTCGTGACGCGCATCACCGACCACAAGGACAAGCTGCTGGTCGACAAGCAGCCGCCGCTGCTCAACGAGGCGCTGCGCGCCATCCCGCAGCGCAACGCCTTCATCATGGACAGCCTGCTGCAGTCGGTGGCGCGCGCCGGCACCGCGGCCAAGGCCCAGGCGATGCTCAAGCGGCCCGACCTCTACGGCAAGACCGGCACCACCAACGATTCGCTCGACGCCTGGTTCGCGGGCTTCCAGCCCACCATGACCGCGATCTCGTGGATCGGCTACGACACGCCGCGCAACCTCGGCGATCGCGAAACCGGCGGCGGCCTGAGCCTGCCGATCTGGATCAACTTCATGGAAACCGCCATCAAGGGCGCGCCGATCACCGACCTCTCGACCGCGCCGCCTTCCGGCGTGGTGAACGTGGGCGGCGAGTGGTACTACGACGACTACGCGCCGGGCCGCGGCGTGGCCAGCCTGGGTGTCGACACGACACCGGCGGCGCCGGCCGAATCGCTGAGCGGCGCGCCGGTGAGCCCGCCGGCACCGCCCGAGGAGCGCAGCCGCATCCTCGACCTGTTCCGCAACTGATGCCGCGTCGGCCGAGCCGCGGGCCTCAGCCCGCGGTGAAGCTCAGCGGCTGCCCCGCCTGCAGCGTCGCCTCGCGCGACAGGTTGCCGAAGAACTCTTCCGCGCTCTTGGTGTCGACCCAGGCCTGGCCGTCGAAGCGGTAGTGGTAGCCACCCGAGCGCGCCGCCAGCCAGATCTCCTGCAGCGGCTTCTGCAGGTTCACGATCAGCTGGCTGCCGTTGGGAAACGAAATCGTGATCATGCCGCCCACGCGCTGGTTGTCGATGTCGGCGTCCGTGGCGTCGTTGAGGCGGTCGCAGCTTTGCTCGATCGCCGCCAGCGCGGCTTCGGCGCGGTCCATGTATTCGGAGTCCGTCATTACAATTTCGTTATGTTGAATGTCCACCAAATTCTAGTGAGCGCCCGCGGCCGCACTGCGCTCATGGTCTGCCTCGCCGCCGCCACCCTCGGCCTGGCCGCCTGCGGACAGCGCGGCGCCCTCTACCTACCGACCGATCCGGCCGCCTCGCAGCGCGCCACGCTGCCCGATCTGCTGACGCCCAGCATGCCCGGCGGCAACAGCGATGCCACCCCCTCTTCCGGCGCCGGCCAGGCCGCGCCGAAGCCCGCCACCGCCAGCAGCGGAGCCGCCCGATGAGCACCCTTCCCCTGCCCGGCCATCCCCATATTGCGCAGCGCGACGGCGCGCTCCAGGTCGAAGGCGTGTCGCTCGACGCGCTCGCGCGCGAGCACGGCACGCCGCTGTTCGTCTATTCGAAGCAGTGGATGCTCGACGCCCTGGCCGCCTACCAGCGCGGCTTCGAGGGCCGCGATGCGCTGATCTGCTATGCGATGAAGGCCAATTCCTCGCTCGGCGTGCTGCGCGTGTTCGCCGAGGCCGGCTGCGGCTTCGACATCGTCTCGGGCGGCGAACTCGCGCGCGTGCTCGCGGTCGGCGCCGATCCGAAGAAGATCATCTTCTCGGGCGTCGGCAAGACCCGCGCCGAGATGCGCCAGGCGCTCGCGGCCGGCATCGCCTGCTTCAACGTCGAGAGCGAGGCCGAGCTCGACGTGCTCAACGAGGTGGCGCTGGCCGAGAAGGCGCGCGCGCCGATCAGCATCCGCATCAATCCCAACGTCGATCCCAAGACGCATCCCTACATCTCCACCGGCCTCAAGGGCAACAAGTTCGGCATCGCGCACGACCGCGCGGTGCAGGCCTACCGCCATGCGGCCAGCCTGCCGGGCCTCGAAGTGGTCGGCATCGACTGTCACATCGGCTCGCAGATCACCGAGGCCTCGCCCTACTTCGATGCCTTCGAGCGCGTGCTCGACCTCGTGGTGGCGATCGAGGCCGCGGGCATTCCCATCCATCACCTGGACTTCGGCGGCGGCCTGGGCATCGACTACAACGGCGAGACGCCGCCGCAGGCCGATGCGCTGTGGCAGCAGCTGCTCGCGCGGCTCGACGCGCGCGGCTTCGGCCAGCGCAAGCTGGTCATCGAGCCGGGCCGCTCGCTGGTCGGCAATGCCGGCGTGTGCCTGACCGAGGTGCTCTACACCAAGCCCGGCGAGGACAAGAACTTCTGCATCGTCGATGCGGCCATGAACGACCTGCCGCGTCCCGCGATGTACCAGGCCTTCCATCGCATCGTGCCGGTGCGCGAGCGCGCTGGCACGGCCACCAGCTACGACGTGGTGGGCCCGGTCTGCGAGAGCGGCGACTGGATCGGCCGCGACCGCGAACTCAACGTGGTGGCCGGCGACCTGCTGGGCGTGCTCTCGGCCGGTGCCTACTGCATGAGCATGGCGAGCAACTACAACACCCGCGCGCGCGCGGCCGAGGTGCTCGTGAGCGGCGCGGCGGCCACGCTGATCCGCCGGCGCGAAACCATCGCGG
>NZ_JBZAYE010000174.1:0-12656 GCF_058244205.1 Variovorax sp. 20P10.2.4 | reverse complement strand
CGCCCGGCCTGGGCTTGTCGTCGCAGCCGGCGGCCATCAGGCCGAGGCAGCAGCAGAGTGCGAGGAAGAGGTGTCGCATGGCGGGCATGCTAGGCCCGCTCGATGGGCGGTCAAGTCGGACGCGAACCCGATCGCGCCGCCGTGAAAACGGAACTCAGCGCGCGGGCCGCTCGCCGGCCGCGAGGCGGCGCTCGATGTCGTCGAGCACCGGCATGAGCTCGGCCACGCTGTCGATCACGTAGTGCGCGCCGGCCGCCTTCAGCTGCTCGGTGGCCTGCTCGCGGCGTGCCTGCTGCTCATCGGCGCCGAGCGCCTGCCATTCGGCCAGGGTCAGCCCCATCACGTTGCCGCTGACCGCGAGGCCCACAGCCCAGGTGCCGGCGTTCAGGCCTTCCTCGAGGCCCACGCCGGTGTCGTCGACCTTCACCACGGTGTGGGCCGGCCACACGCCGAGGTCGGCGAAGCAGCGGTACATCATCAACGGAGAAGGCCGGCCGGCCGCGAGGTCGCCCGCGCACACCAGGTTGTCGGGCACGTAGCCGCCCCGCGCGGCGATGGCCGTGACCACTTCCATGATCGGGCGGTTGTAGCCGGTGGTCGAGCCGATCTTCAGGCCGCGCGCACGCGCGGCGGCCACCGCATCGAGCGCGCCCGGGATGAAGTCGGCATGGTCGCGCGCGCTCGCGGCATTCATCGGCGTGAACACCTCGTAGAGCCGGTCGACGTCGGCATCATTGAAGGCATGGCCATGCTTCGCTTCCCACTGCGCGGCGATGCGCGGCTGCGAGCCCAGCGCCTTGATGTGGTCCCACTTGGCCATGCCCATCGGGCCGCGCGCCTCGGCGATGGTGATCTCGATGCCGAACTGCTCGAACAGCTTCACGAAGGCGCCCATGGGCGCGCAGGAGCCGAAGTCGAGGATGGTGCCGGCCCAGTCGAAGACGACGGCCTGGAGCCTGGAGGAATGCGTGGCGGACATGAAGAAGGACTCGCGTGAATGAAAAGGGATCACCAGCCGGCGAACACGTCGTGCGCGATGCCGAAGCCGGTGCTGGCGCCGGTGCCGCTGGTGACCAGCACCACGCGGGTCGCGTCGTCGGGCGCGTCGATCACGCAGGGCGTGGTCTTCGAGGAGGGATAGACGCCGTTCCAGCGCTCGACGATCTGCGCGCTCTCGAGGTCGAGCGTGCTGCGCAGGTGGCGCAGGATCAGGCGGTCGACCTCCTCCAGCGCGAAGGGCTCGGGCGCGGCGGCGTAGTGGTGCGAATCGCCGACCACCAGCGAGCCGTCGGCGCTCTGCACCACGATCAGGTGGATGCCGTGCGCGAGCGAAGCCGCCTCTTCCTGCTGCAGGCGCTCGCGCAGCGCGGCGGCCTCGGGCAGCGTGCTGTAACCCTCGTAGCGCACCAGGCTCAGGTCCATCATCACCGCGCCCGGCAGCCGGAAACCGGCCTCGGGCTGCACGCGCAGCATCTGCAGCCGGCACAGCGTGAGGTCGTGGGCCGCGATGCGATCGGCGAACAGGCCGTGCAGTTCGCTGTTGGTGCAGACCACCACGCGCTCGGCATGCAGCTCGCCGCGCGAGGTGCGCACGCGCGGCGTCTGCACCTCGAGCACGGCCTCGCCGAAACGGAAGGTGACGCCGTGCGCGCGCGCCAGCCAGGTGGCGAGCCGGCCGATCGCGGTGCGCGATTCCACGCGCAGCTCGTGCGGGCTGAACAGCACCGAGCGCGCCTCGGCCAGGTGCAGTGCAGGCGCCTTGGCCTGCGCCTCGGCGGCGTCGATCAGTTGGCAGGCCTCGCCCATGGGCGTGCGCATGAAGGCCTCGAGCACCGCATGCGCCTCGGGCCGGTAGGCCGCGAGCCACAGGTGGCGGTGCACGATGTCGATGTCGGCCTGCGGCGCGATCTCCTGCCACACGTCGCGCGAGTGCATGGCGCGGCGCCAGCTGTCGCCCGGCGCCTGGCCGGTCACGGTGATGAAGCCGAAGTTGCGGATCGAGGCGCCGATGCAGGCGGCGTCGCGTTCGACCACGCAGACCCGCAGGCCTCGCCTGGCGGCCGTGTAGGCATGCGCGAGGCCGACGATGCCGGCGCCAACGACGATGACGTCGAAGGAGGAAGAATTGGGAGCGGCGGTCAACGGTGTCTCCAGGCTTGGGTGCGCGCGAGCGCCCAGTGGCCGGCCAGCGCGAACAGGCCGCGGCCGGCGGCGGCCGTGAGCATGATCAGCGAGGCCATGGCCGCGGCGGGCGCCACGTCACCGGCATCGTCCATGTTGAGCACGGCGATGGCGGCCAGCGTGGTCTGCGGCGAATAGAGGAACACGACGGCCGAGACGGTGGTCATCGCATTGACGAAGAAGTAGCCGCCGACGTTGAGCACCGTGGGCAGCGCGACCGGCAGGTGCACGCGCCACAGGGTGCGCCAGAACGGGATGCCCATCGATTCGGAGACCAGCTCGTACTCGCGGTCGAGCTGGCGCAGCGCGGTCAGCGAGGTGAGGTGCGCGACCGAGAAGAAATGCGCCACGGTGCAGACCACGAGGATGGTCATGCTGCCGTAGATGGCGCGCAGCGGGTTCGAGGGCGAGATGAAGAAGAAGATGTAGCCCACGCCGAGCACCAGGCCCGGCACGGCGAGCGGCAGGTTGGCCAGCAGGTTCAGCAGTTCGCGCAGCAGGCCGAAGTGGCGCGGCTTCTCGACCAGGTAGGCCGAGACGAAGGTGAGCAGCGCGCCCGCCACGGCGGCGCAGACCGCGAGCCGCAGCGAGTTGAAGTAGCTGCCCCAGCCGCCGCCGTCCATGTTGCTGAAGTCGTAGTTCTTCAGCGAGGGCGCGAGCTGGTAGGGCCAGTAGGTGGCGAGCGAGGCGAACACGGCCATGCCGATCATCACGAGGATGGCGCAGGCCGTGAGCGCGCAGAACACGAGCAGCGCGCGGTCGCGCGTGCGCACGGGCTCGGGCTGGTAGGGCGTGGCACGCGCCGACAGCGCGGCGGCCTGCTTGCGCCGCACGTGGCGTTCGACCAGGAAGGACAGCACGGCCGGGATCAGCAGCACGAAGCCCACCACCGCGCCCATCTGGAAGTTCTGCTGCCCGACCACCTGCTTGTAGATGTCGGTCGCGAGCACGCCGGTCTGGCCGCCCACCACCTTGGGCACGCCGAAGTCGGTGATCACCAGCACGAACACCACCATCGCGGCCACGATCAGCCCGTAGCGCGTGGACGGCAAGGTGACGGTGCGGAACATGCGCCAGCGCGAAGCACCGAGGGTCTGCGCGGCTTCGTAGAGGCGGCCGTCGGAGGTCGCCATCGCGGTGGTGAGGATCAGCAGCGCATGCGGCAGGGTCCAGAACACCGAGCCCAGCACGATGCCCAGCGGGCCGTAGATGGACGCGCCACCGAGCAGACCCTTGAACAGGCCCTGGTTGCCGAACAGGTAGACCAGGCTGATGGCGGGCAGCAGCGAGGGCGCGAGCAGCGGTATCAGCGCAACGGCGCGCAGCACGCCCTTGGCCGGCATGCACGAGAGCGTGAGGCCATACGCGTAGACGTAGGCGATGGCGGTGCAGATCACGGCGCTGATCGCGGCCAGCCAGAGGCTGTTGAAGGCGGACTGGACCAGGGCGGGGTTGTCGAGGTAGCGCGCGAAGTTGGCGAGGCCTACGAAGCCGCCCTCGCGGTCGAAGAAGCTCTGGCCTACGAGTGCGCCTACGGGCAACGCAACGATCACGAGCAACAGCAGCACGACCAATGCCACGGCAGCGCCCGTGAGCCAGCGCTCGCGGTCGATGGCATTGGCGCGTATCGGCGTGACAGGGATGATGGCGATGGCTTCGGGGGTGCTGCTCATTGTGTGTGTCCGGGGCGCGTGCACAGGACAGCGGGTACTTCCCTCCGCGAATGTCCCCCGCCTTCGGCTCCTCCTTTATTTCGCTGCGGGAAGCACCCACTGCCCTGTGCACGTGGGCGCAGCGGTGGTGCCAGCCGGTTCAACCGACCTGCTCCAGACTCACGTCGACGGGGTACTCCCCGCAGCGAAATCAAGGAGGAGGCCGCAGGCCGGGGGACATTCGCGGAGGGGAGTACCCCGTCGGCGTGAGTCCGCCCCCACCGCTCCATCGTCGAACAAACGACAAAGCGGTTCGTCATTCAGTGCGCCAGCACCGACAGCGCATGCAAAGGCAACTGGATATGCACCATGCTGCTCGGCACCAGCGGCTCGCCGCCATGGCCCTGCGCATCGGCCGGCAGCTCGGCCTCGATCTCGATGCCCAGCGGCTCGCAGGCCAGGCGCGCGGCGGTGCGGTTGCCGAAGAACTCGGTGTCGAGCAGGCGCGCCGCGAAGCTGTTGGCACCGAGCTCGGCACCGAAGCGCTTCACCACCACGTGTTCGGGACGGATGCCCACGGTGGCCTGCGAACCCACGCTGAGGTTGCCGGGAGCGCAGAACAGCTCGGCGTCGCGCACGCGCACCTTGCCGTCGGCCAGCACCGTGGCCGGCAGCATGTTCATGCGACCCACGAAGCCCGCGACGAAACGCGTGCGCGGCTGGCGGTAGAGCTCGTCGGGCGTGCCGGCCTGCTCGATGCGGCCGTCGTGCATCAGCACCACGCGGTCGGCCATCGAGAGTGCCTCTTCCTGGTCGTGCGTGACCATGATGGTGACGATGCCCAGGCGCTTCTGCAGCGCGCGGATCTCGGTGCGCAGGCTGGCGCGCACCTGCGCGTCGAGCGCCGACAGCGGCTCGTCGAGCAGCAGCAGGCGCGGATTGGGCGCGAGCGCGCGGGCCAGCGCCACGCGCTGCTGCTGGCCGCCCGAGAGTTGTACCGGGTACTTGTCGGCATGCGCCGCCAGGCCCACCAGGTCGAGCATCTCGCGCGAACGCTTGGCCATTTCGCGCGCCAGCGCGCCCGTCGGATGCAGGCCGTAGGCGATGTTCTGCGCCGCCGTCAGGTTGGGGAACAGCGCATACGACTGGAACACCACCCCGAAGCCGCGCGCCGCCGGCGGCAGGCCCGCGATGTCCTGGCCGCCGAGCAGAATCTGCCCGTGGTCCGCGCGCTCGATGCCGCAGACGATGCGCAGCAAGGTCGTCTTGCCGCAGCCCGAGGGGCCGAGCAGGCAGACGAACTCGCCCGGTTCGATGTCGAGGTCGATGCCGTCGAGCACGCGCGTCGCGCCGAAGGACTTGCCGATGCCGCGGAGGGAAAGAAAGCTCGTCGTCATGCGCGGCTGCCTGCTGGAAGAGAAGAAGAAAAAAGGAAAGAGGAATGCGAAGAGCCGTCAGCCCCTCACATCGGCTTCTTCTCGGACTTCGATTCGTAGCGCTTGGACCACTCGGCCAGGATGCGGTCGCGGTTCGCGGCGGCCCAGGTGAAGTCGTTCTTGGCCAGCAGCTTCTCCACGTCGCCCGGCACGAACTCCAGCTTTTCCTGGATGCCCGGCAGCGCCAGCACCGCGAAGTTCTTCGCGTAGAGCTCGTTGGCCTGCTTCGTCACGGCCCAGTCGGCCAGTGCCTTGGCGGCTTCCTGCTTCTTGCTGGTCTTGATGATGCCGGTGGCTTCCATGTCCCAGCCCAGGCCTTCCTTGGGCAGCACGATGTCGATCGGCGCGCCGTCGCGCTTGGTCTTGTTGGCGCGGTATTCGAAGGACATGCCGAGCGCGAACTCGCCGGCGCCGGCCTGGCGGCAGGGCTTGCTGCCCGACTGGCTGTAGATGCCGATGTTCTGGTGCAGCGCGTCCATGTACTTCCAGGCCTTGTCCTCGCCCATCATCTGGATCCAGCCCGACACCATCAGGTAGCCGGTGCCCGAGGCGGCCGGGTTCGGCATCGTGATCTGGCCCTTGTAGACCGGGTTCGTCAGGTCGGCCCAACTCGTGGGCTTGGGCAGGTTCTTCTTAGTTGCTTCGGCGGTGTTGAAGCAGATGGCCGAGGACCACACGTCCATGCCCACCCACTTGGGCGGGTTGGCCGGGTCGCGCATGGTGGGCTTCACCGCGTCGAGGCCCTTGGGCGCATAGGGCTGCAGCATGCCTTCCTTGTCGAGCAGCATCAGCGAGGTGGCGGCCAGGCCCCACACCACGTCGGCCTGCGGGTTGGCCTTCTCGGCCAGCAGCTTGGCGGTGACGATGCCGGTGGAGTCGCGCACGAACTTCAGCTCGATGGTCGGGTTCTCCTTCTCGAACGCAGCCTTGTAGGCCTGCACCTGGTCGGCCTCGAGCGCGGTATAGACCAGCAGCTCGGTGCGGCCCTGGGCGGTGGCGGCGAAGGCCAGCGAAAGCAGGGCGGGCACGGCGGCCCAGCGAAGACAACGACGCAGCATGGTGAGATCCCTCGGGAAAGAATTGGAGCGAAAAACGGGAGAAAAACGAAAACGCAACACGGTGGCGCAGGCCTGCCGTGGACGCGGCGATGCTGGCAGCGGCGTGTGACAGGGATTTGTCAAATGCATGCGTTGGGGCATGCCAAAACCCTTCCCGCGACCGGGCTCGCACGGGCGGTCACGGCCTTGTCATCGAGATCCGCGAACTTCGGTGTGCTGTCGCCCGCGCTTCGTTTCAGAACAATGACACTCGACCTCGCCGAGATCGCCCGCCTTTTTGCCGAACGCGGCGGCGTCGCCTATGCGGGCGAGCCGGTGTCGCAGGCCGAGCACGCGCTGCAATGCGCCTGGCTGGCCGAACAGGCCGGGGCCGGCGATGCGCTGGTCACGGCCGCGCTGCTGCACGACCTGGGCCACATGCTGATCACCGAGCACCAGACGCTCGAGCGCTCGCCGACCGAGCTCGGCATCGACGACCGCCACCAGTACATCGCGCTGCCGCTGCTGCGCGGCGCCTTCGGCCTCGAGGTGCGCGAACCGATCCGGCTGCACGTGGATGCCAAGCGCTACCTCTGCGCGACCCGGCCCGACTACTTCGCGCGGCTCTCGCCCGATTCGGTGCGCAGCCTGCAACTGCAGGGCGGGCCGATGAACGACGCGGCCGCGCGGCGCTTCGCAGACCATCCGTGGTCGAGTGATGCGATCCGGCTGCGGCTGTGGGACGAGGAGGCGAAGGTCGAGGGCCTGAAGACGCCGCCGCTGGCCCACTTCCTGGCGACCGCGGCGCGCGTGATGCTGGACACCTACTGAGGGCGGCGCAGGCCGGTCGCATGCCGTGCCGGCATGTTTCAGCCCGGTTTAAGAAACATTTGTCTACTATGGCCTCCTCACGATGACCGGCGCGCCTGCGCCAGCGAGGAAAGCCAGCATGTCCCCCACCGTCAACGAACGCGCCCAGACCTTCCTGCAGGTGCTGCGCCGCGTCTTCAAGCTCGCGGCGCCCTACTTCCGGTCCGACGAGAAATGGAAGGCGCGGCTCATGTTCGCGACCATCGTCGCGCTCAACCTGGGCTACGTGTACGTGGCGGTGCTCGGCAACCAGTGGTATGGGCGCTTCTACGATGCGCTGCAGAACAAGGACGCGGCGAGCTTCTGGCGCGAGGTCGGCGTGTTCGGCTGGATCGCCTTCTTCAACATCGCGGTGCAGGTGCTCAAGTTCTACGTGACGCAGCTGCTGCAACTGCGCTGGCGCACCTGGATGACGCGCGAGTACATGTCGCGCTGGATGGCCGACCGAACCTTCTACCACCTCGAGCTGGCGCGCTACGCCGGCAAGGAAGGCCAGGCGCCCGACAACCCCGACCAGCGGATCCAGGAGGACGTGCAGATGTTCACCAGCGCCACCATGTCGCTGTCGATGGGCCTGCTGAACGCGGTCGTCACGCTGATGAGCTTCATCGGCCTGCTCTGGGGCCTGTCGGGCAACTTCTCGTTCACCTTCAGCGGCACCACCTACCAGGTGGTGGGCGCGATGGTCTGGATCGCGCTCGCCTACTCCATCGTGGGCACCGCGATCACCCACTTCATCGGCCGCCCGCTGATCGGGATCAACTTCCGCCAGCAGCGCTACGAGGCCGACTTCCGGCACCACCTGATGCGCGTGCGCGAATACAGCGAAGCGGTGGCGCTGGACCACGGCGAGAAGGTCGAGCGCGCCCAGCTCGACACGCGCTTCGGCAACGTGCTGCGCAACTACCTGCTGCTGATCAAGCAGCAGAAGAACCTCGTCACCTTCACCTCCTTCTTCGGCCAGGCGGCCGTGATCTTCCCGTTCCTGGTCGCGGGGCAGCAGTACTTCGGCGGCGCCTTCCAGCTCGGCCACCTGATGCAGATCGGCTCGGCCTTCGGCAAGGTGCAGGAGTCGCTGAGCTGGTTCGTCGACAACTACGACAGCCTGGCCGTCTGGCGCGCCACCGCGGACCGCCTCTCGAGCTTCGACGAGGGCATGACCGCGCACGCCGCGCGCCCCGAAACGCTGGAGCGCGCGCCGGCCGCGGCGCTGAGCACGCAGGACCTGTCGGTCGCGCTGCCCAACGGCACGCCGCTGCTCAGCGGCGCCGCCCTGTCGGTGCAGCCTGGCGACAGCGTGCTGGTGCAAGGCCCCTCGGGCAGCGGCAAGTCGACGCTGTTCCGCGCCTTCGCGGGCATCTGGCCGTTCTCGAAGGGCCGGCTCGAGGTGCCCGAGGACGTGGCCTTCATGCCCCAGCGTCCCTACGTGCCCGACGGCAAGCTGCGCGATGCCCTGACCTATCCCAACCCGTCGACGGATTTCAGCGACGACCAGTTGCGCCAGGCCCTGGCCGATGCGCTGCTGCCCGACCTCGTGGCACGCCTCGACGACAGCGACGCCTGGGGCCAGAAGCTCTCGGGCGGCGAGCAGCAGCGGCTCGCGATCGCGCGCGTGCTGCTCAAGAAGCCGCGCTGGATCTTCGCCGACGAGATCAGCAGCGCGCTCGACGCGCCGGCCGAGCGCACGCTCTACCAGCGGCTGGCCGGGATGGTGCGCGAGAAAGGCGGCGCGATGGTCTCGATCGCGCACCGCGCCGCGGTCGGCGAGTTCCACACCCAGCGCTGGACGCTGGTGCCCGAGGCCGAGGGCGCGCACGCGCGCTACCGCGTGGAGGTGGTGCCGGGTTCGGCCGGCTCGGCATAGCGCGCCCAGCCCCGGGCGCGCAGCTCGCAGGCCGGGCACTCGCCGCATCCGTACCCCCAGGCCTGCCGGTGCGTGCGGTCGCCCAGGTAGCAGGTGTGGGTCTCCTCCACGATCAGGTCCACCAGCGGCTGGCCGCCGAGGCGGTGCGCGAGCTGCCAGGTCTCGGCCTTGTCGATCCACATCAGCGGCGTATCGATCACCAGCCGGCGCTCCAGCCCCAGCGACAGCGCGAGCTGCATCGCCTTCATGGTGTCGTCGCGGCAGTCAGGGTAGCCCGAGAAGTCGGTCTCGCAGACGCCGGTGACGATCACCTGCAGCCCGCGCCGGTAGGCCAGCGCGCCGGCCAGCGTGAGGAACAGCAGGTTGCGTCCCGGCACGAAGGTGTTGGGCAGGCCGTCGGCCTGCATCTCGAACGCGACCTCCTCGGTCAGCGAGGAGCCGCCGAGCTGGGCCAGGGCCGCCAGCGTGAGCACATGGTCCTGGCCCAGGCGCGGCGCCCAGTCGGGAAAGCGCTCGCGCAGTGAGGCGAGGATGCCGGCGCGCACGTCGAGCTCGACGCGGTGGCGCTGGCCGTAGTCGAAGCCCAGGGTCTCGACGCGCTGGTACTTCGAGAGAGCGTCGGCCAGGCAGGTGGTGGAGTCCTGCCCGCCGGAGAACAGGACGAGGGCGGTGGTGTGCAGGGGCATGATTTGCTCGAAGAATGGATGGCAAGGCGCATCGGTGCGCGGGAACGACGGAGCTGTAGTCCGAACGCGCGATTTTCGCAGCCTGCGCCGCCGGCGCTACCCGCGGCCCCCGGGCCTCGCTACGATGGCCGCGACACCCCACCCACCCGCACCGCCGCCATGACCACCAAACACCTCGCCGCCTGGGCTGCCACCTTCCTGGTGATGGCACTGATCGATTCGCTCTGGCTCGGCGTGATCGCCAAGAACCTCTACCAGCAGGGGCTGGGCCACCTGATGGCCTCCGAGCCGAAGCTGGGCTTCGCGGCGCTGTTCTACCTGCTGTACCCGGTGGGCCTGGTGTTCTTCGCGGTGCTGCCCGGCGCCGAGGCCGCGAGCCTCGCGCGCACCGCGCTGCTGGGCGCCCTGCTCGGCCTGTTCGCCTACGCCACCTACGACCTCACCAACCTCTCGATCATGAAGGGCTGGCCGCTGGGCCTGTCGCTGCTCGACATGGCCTGGGGCACCTTCGCGAGCGGCGTGGCGGCGACGGCGGGCGGGGCGGCGCTGCGCTGGATGGGCTCTCGCTGACCTAGAGAAAGCGCTCGAGCAACTTGCGCGACGCGCGGTCGAGCGCCTTCAGGTCGGCGATGCGGAACTGCACCCCGTGCGCGCTCGCGATCAGCAGCGCGCCGTGCTCGAGCCGGCGGATGTCCTCTTCGGCCTTGAGCACGAAGCGGGTGTCGCCGCGGTCGGTGCTCACGGTCCAGGTGCTGGGCACGCCGAAGCTCGACACGGCGTGCAGCTTGAGCAACGTGGGCGCGAAGTCGCGCACCGCGAGTTCTTCCTCGAGCAGCGCGCGCGCCGCGGCCGGCAGCTGATCGACGCGGTCGATCCAGACCAGCTCGCGGCCCTCGCCGCCGACCAGCGAGATGCCCTCGCCCGGCGCGCTGAGCGGGAAGGCCCGCACCGGCGCGACGCCCACGTGCCGCTGGCCCTGGGCATCGGTCAGCACCAGCCGGCCGAAGGCATCGCGCTCGAGCCCGAAGCCGGGCGGAGTGATCGTCGTCGTTTCCATCATGCGTCTCCCGCCGGATGCGCCGCATGGCTCACCGGGATGCCCTGCGCGCCCACGCGCTCGTTGGCCGCGCCTTCGCTCGCGTCGTCGTCGCCCTGGCGCAGCTGCGCCTGGTAGAGGCGCCAGTAGGCGCCCTGCTTGGCCATGAGTGCGTCGTGCGGACCGACCTCGACGATCTCGCCGCGGTCCATCACCACCAGGCGGTCGGCCTTGCGCAGGGTCGAGAGCCGGTGCGCGATCGCGATCGTGGTGCGGCCCTGCACGAGGTTGTCGAGCGCCTTCTGGATCTCTTTCTCGGTCTCGGTGTCGACCGCCGAGGTGGCCTCGTCGAGGATCAGGATGCGCGGGTCGATCAGCAGCGCGCGCGCGATGCTGATGCGCTGGCGCTCGCCGCCCGACAGGCCCTGGCCGCGCTCGCCCACCAGCGAGTCGTAGCCGTGCGGCAGGCGCAGGATGAAGTCGTGCGCATGGGCGGCGCGGGCCGCGGCCACGATCTCCTCGCGCGTGGCGTCGGGCTTGCCGTAGGCGATGTTCTGCGCGATGGTGCCGAAGAACAGGAAGGGCTCCTGCAGCACCAGCCCGACGTGGCGCCGGTAGTCGGCCACGGCGAAGCGGCGGATGTCGGTGCCGTCGACCTCGATCGCGCCCTCGGTGGCGTCGTAGAAGCGGCAGATCAGGTTGACCAGCGTGCTCTTGCCCGAGCCGCTGTGGCCCACCAGGCCGATCATCTCGCCGGGCTCGATGCGCAGGTCGAGGTCGTGGATGACGGCGCGCGAGCCGTAGCGGAAGCCCAGCCCGCGCATCGCGATCGCGCCCTGCACCCGCTCCACCTTCACCGGGTTCGCGGGTTCGGGCACGTTGCTCACGTGGTCGAGGATGTCGAAGATGCGCTTGGCGCCGGCCGCGGCCTTCTGCGTCACCGAGACGATGCGGCTCATCGAGTCCATGCGCGTGTAGAAACGGCCGATGTAGGCGATGAAGGCGGTCAGCACGCCCACCGTGATGCTGCCGCGCGCCACCTGCCAGATGCCGAAGCCCCAGACCACCAGCAGGCCGATCTCGGTCAGCAGCGACACCGTGGGCGTGAACACCGACCAGGTGCGGTTGAGCTTGTCGTTGACCTGCAGGTTGTAGGCATTGGCGGCGCGGAAGCGCTCGGCCTCGCGGCGCTCCTGCGCGAAGGCCTTGACCACGCGGATGCCGGGGATGGTGTCGGCCAGCACGTTGGTGACCTCGGACCAGACGCGGTCGATCTTCTCGAAGCCGGTGCGCAGCCGGTCGCGCACCACGTGGATCATCCAGGCGATGAAGGGCAGCGGCACCAGCGTGACCACGGCCAGCAGCGGATTGATCGAGATCAGGATCGCCGCCGTCATGACGATCATCAGCACGTCGTTGGCGAAATCGAGCGCGTGCAACGAGAGGAAAACGTTGATGCGGTCGGTTTCGGAGCCGATGCGCGCCATCAGGTCGCCGGTGCGCTTGCCGCCGAAGTAGTCGAGCGGCAGGGTCAACAGGTGCTCGTAGGTGGTGGTGCGCAGGTCGGCGCCGATGCGCTCGGACACCAGCGCCAGCAGGTAGGTGCGCGCCCAGCCCAGGCCCCAGCCGACCAGCGCCGCGCCGAGCAGGCCGCTCAGGTAGAGGCCCACGCGCATCGGATCGATCTTCTGCCCGTTCTGGAACGGGATCAGGATGTCGTCCATCAGCGGGATCGTGAGGTACGGCGGCACCAGGGTGGCGGCCGTGGACAGCACGGTGAGGAAGAAGCCGGCGATCAGCTGCTTGCGATAGGGCCGGGCGAAGCGGCCCAGCCGCAGCAGCACCCAGGTCGAGGGCGGGGTCTGGAGCTCGGTGTCGACCTCGTCGGCTTCGG
>NZ_JBZAYE010000173.1:0-12720 GCF_058244205.1 Variovorax sp. 20P10.2.4 | reverse complement strand
CGGCAACCTCGCGGCGGTGGTGGCGATCGCTGCGCGCGAGAGCGCCGACCTGCCGCTCGTGTTCCAGCTGCTGATCTATCCGGCCACCGACATGCGCCGCGGCCATCCGTCGCACCAGGCCAATGGCCAGGGCTATCTGCTGACGCGCGACACGATGACCTACTTCCACGACCACTACATCACCGATGCGAAGCACGACCTCGACTGGCGCGCTTCGCCGCTGCTGCACGGCGACCTCTCGCGCCTGCCGCCGGCGCTGGTGCTCACGGCCGGCTACGACCCGCTGCGCGACGAAGGCCTGGCCTATGCCGAGGCCTTGACCGCGGCCGGCAACAGCGCGAACTACGTCTGCTTCGAGCGCCAGATCCATGGCTTCGTGACCATGGGCAAGGTGCTCGACGAGGCCAACACCGCGGTCGCGCTTTGCGCCACCGAGTTGCGTCGCGCGTTCGCGGCCGCGAAGCCTCAGGCCTAGCGGACTCCTAGGGAAAGTCCCCGCGCAAATGGGCCCCGCGCCGCGCGCGTGCCCCGCTACGATCAGCCCCACAACGACGCCGACCCAGGGCCCGTGCCCTGGTCCAGGCCCCCGAATGCAGGAGACAGACACCATGCAGGGAACGAGGATGGCGCCGTCGACGCAAGGCGGTGCCCGCGAGGGTCGCGGCCAGGGCGAACGCCTGATGTGGCTCACCACGCAGCGCGTGTTCTACGCCGGCCTGCTGGGCCGTGCCGCCGAGCGCACCATGGGCGGCCATGGCGTCTATGTCTCGCCCGCGGGTGCGCCGCCCAATCGCCTGCGCGTGGGTGGCGGTGCCTGGCAGAGTGGCGAGCTGCTGGTCGTGCCGCCGCAGGTGCCGCACGAGATCGAGAGCGCGCATCCGCTGATCCTCAACCTGCTGATCGAATCCGAGTCGGTCGATCCCGCCGGCATGCCCGACTGGCTGCAGCACTGCGGTCCGGTGCAGGCACCGGCCTTCGTGCAGCGCGTGCGCGAGAGCCATGCCCAGCTGCTCGCCGCCTCGGCGCGCGGCCAGCGCTTCGACGGCCTGGACTTCGACCGCCAGTTCTTCGGCGCGCCGCTCGCGCTGCGCGCGCTCGATGCGCGCATCCGCAAGGTCATCGACGCGATCAACGCCGATCCCGCGGCCGCCACCTCGGCCGAGGAATGCGCGGCCTCGGTGCATCTCTCGTTCTCGCGCTTCCTGCACCTGTTCAAGCAGGAGACCGGCATGGCCTTTCGCGCCTTCCGCGCCTGGAAGCGCGCGCGCAGCCTGCTGCGCTACGTGCGCCAGACCGCGACCCTGACCGACATCGCGCTCGAGGCCGGCTATCCCGACTCCACCCATTTCAGCCATTCGATCCGCCAGGTCTACGGCCTGAAGCCCAGCGACATCCTGGCCGGCTCGCGGCGCCTCGCGCTGCACGACGCGGCCGGCGCGGCCTATCGCCCCTTCACGTCTCCCTTCCGTCACCTGCGCCAGTAAGGCCAAGGAGGTTCCCGTCGTGCAGATCCTCCAGCTCCTGCTGTCGGGCATCGCGCAAGGCTGCATCTACGGCCTGATCGCGCTCGGCTTCGTGCTGATCTACAAGGCCACCGAGACGGTGAGCTTCGCGCAGGGCGACCTGATGATGCTCGGCGCCTTCGCCGCGTTCGCGGGCATGTCGCTGTTCGGCATGCCGTTCTGGCTCGCGGCCGTGCTCGCCATCGCCGCCATGGCGGCCTTCGGCGTGCTGCTCGAGCTGGTGGTGATCCGCCCGATCCTCGGCCAGCCGCAGTTCTCGATCGTGATGCTCACCATCGGCATCGCCTACGTGGCGCGCGGCCTGGTCACCATGGTGCCGGGCATCGGCACCGAGACCCACGCGCTGGCCGTGCCCTACAAGGACCAGATCTGGAAGCTCGGCGAGCTGGTGGTGAACCTCGAGCAGCTGGTGATCATCGTCGCCACCGCGATCCTCTGTGGCCTGCTGTTCGCGATGTTCCGCTACAGCAAGCTCGGCATCGCGATGCAGGCCTCGTCGCAGAACCAGCTCGCGGCCTACTACATGGGCATTCCGGTCAAGCGGCTCAACGGGCTGGTGTGGGGGCTGGCGGCCGCGGTCGCGGCCATCGCGGGCATGCTGCTCGCGCCGATCACGTTCGTGCACGCCAACATGGGCTTCATCGGGCTCAAGGCCTTTCCGGCGGCGGTGGTCGGCGGCTTCGGCAGCCTGCCGGGCGCGATCGTCGGTGGGCTGGTGATCGGCATCGTCGAGTCCTTCGCGGGCTTCTATTTGCCCGACGGCTTCAAGGACACGGCGCCGTACATCGTGGTGCTGCTGATGCTGATGATCAAGCCCAACGGCCTGTTCGGCGAGAAGCTGCGCAAGAAGGTCTGAACCATGCGCTACATCTTCAAGACCTCCTACGACCAGGACATCCGGCTCGCCAAGCATGGCGGCCAGGTCTTCTGGTACGGCCTCTTGTGCGTCTTCCTGCTGGCCGCGCCGTGGGTCATCGACGAATACTGGCTCGCGCAGCTGACCTTCGTGCTGATCTACGGCATCGTCGGCCTGGGCCTGATGCTGCTCGCGGGCTTCACGGGCCAGTTCTCGATCGGCCACGCGGCCTTTCTCGGCACCGGTGCCTACACGCAGGGCGTGCTGACCAACCTCGGCGTGCCGTTCCCGCTCGCGCTGGTCGCGGCCGCGGCGCTGTCGGCCGGCGTGGGCGTGGTGGTGGCGTTGCCGGCGCTGCGCGTGAAGGGCATCTACCTGGGCATCGCGACGCTCTCGTTCGGCTTCATCGTCGAGGAGGTGTTCGCGCGCTGGGAGAGCGTGACCGGCGGCAACGCGGGCCTGCACGTGAAGTCGCCGCAACTCTTCGGCTGGTCGCTGGGCTCGGGCGACGGCTTCTACTTCCTGTGCCTGGTGGTCGCGGTGCTCAGCACGCTGGGCATCCTGAACCTGCTGCGTTCGCCGACCGGCCGCGCCTTCGTGGCGATCCGCGATTCGGAGATCTCGGCGCAGAGCATGGGCATCCATCTCGCGCGCTACAAGACGATGTCGTTCGCGATCTCGGCCGCGCTCGCGGGGCTCGGGGGCGCGCTCTACGCGCACAAGCTGAGCTTCATCTCGCCCGACCAGTTCAACATCCTGCAGTCGATCGACCTGCTGCTGATGGTGGTGATCGGCGGGCTGGGCTCGGTGCACGGCGCCTTCCTCGGCGCGATCTTCCTGATCGCGATGCCGCAGCTGATCTCGATGGGCAAGGACTGGCTGCCGGCGGTGATCGGCCAGGCGCCGGGCTTGCAGGGCTTCGTCTACGGGGTGGTGTTGATCGTGTTCGTGCTGTTCGAGCCGCTGGGGCTGTACGGGCGCTGGCTCAAGGTGCGCACCTACCTGCAGCTGTTTCCGTTCTACCGCAAGGGCCTGTTCAAGCGGCAGAAGTCCTTCACCAAGTCGGATCGCCTGAGATGAGCGGCGGCGACATCCTTCTCTCGGCCCGGGACCTGAGCGTGCGCTTCGGCGGCGTGCTCGCGGTCAACAAGGTCAGCTTCGACGTGCGGCGTGGCGAGGTGTTCACGCTGATCGGGCCGAACGGCGCGGGCAAGACCACGGTGTTCAACCTGATCAGCCGCATCTACACGCCGACCTCGGGCCAGATCACCTGGCATGGCGAGGCCGGCGGCGCGGTGGCGCTGACCAGCCAGGCACCGCACGCGATCGCGGCGCTCGGCATCGCGCGCACCTTCCAGAACATCGAGCTGTTCGAGCATGCGACGGTGCTGCACAACCTGCTGATCGGCCGCCACACGCACCGGCGCAGCGGCTTCTGGCGCGAGCTGTTCTTCACGCCGGCCACGCGGCGCGCCGAGATCGAGGCGCGCGAGAAGGTCGAGCAGGTGATCGAGCTGCTCGACCTGCAGCACCACCGCGACGCGATGGTGGCGGGCCTGCCCTACGGCGTGCGCAAGGTGGTGGAGCTGGCGCGCGCGCTGTGCACCGAACCCAAGCTGCTGCTGCTCGACGAACCCTCGTCGGGCCTCAACGTGGAGGAGACGGCCGACATGGCGTTCTGGATCCAGGACATCCAGCACGAGCTCGGCGTGTCGGTGCTGATGGTCGAGCACGACATGTCGCTGGTGTCGAAGGTGTCGGACCGCGTGCTCGCGATGAACCAGGGCGAGGTGCTGGCCACGGGTTCGCCGCGCGAGGTGCAGGCCGATGCGCGCGTGGTGGAGGCCTACCTCGGCACGGTCGACGACGTGAGCAGCCTGCGGAGGGTTCGAGCATGAGCGACGTGGTTCTTCAGTTGCTCAACGTCGAGAGCGCCTACGGCCCGATCAAGGCCATCCGCGGCGTGAGCCTCCAGGTGCGGCAGGGCGAGATCGCGACCGTGCTGGGCTCCAACGGCGCCGGCAAGACCACCATCCTCAAGACGATCTCGGGGATCATCGATCCACGCAAGGGCAGCATCGAGTTCCAGGGCCGCGACATCACGGCCAAAGACCCGGCCCACATCGTGCAGCAGGGCCTGAGCCACGTGCCCGAGGGCCGCGAGGTGTTCCCGCTGCTGTCGGTGCGCGACAACCTGCTGATGGGCGCCTACACGCGCCAGGACCGCGACGGCGTGGCGCGCGACATCGAGACCGTGTTCGGCTACTTCCCGATCCTGCGCGAGCGCGCCACGCAGGACGCCGGCCTGCTCTCGGGCGGCCAGCAGCAGATGCTCGCGATCTCGCGCGCCATCATGGCGGCGCCGCAGCTGATCCTGCTCGACGAGCCCAGCCTCGGCCTGAGCCCCAAGCTCACCAAGGAGATCTTCGAGATCGTGGTGCGCATCAACCGCGAGCGCGGCACCACCATCCTGCTGGTGGAGCAGAACGCCAACATGGCGCTCAACGCGGCCGACCACGGCTACGTGCTCGAGAACGGCCGCATCGTGATGGAGGACAGCTGCGAGCGGCTGCGCGAGAAGGAGGACATCAAGGAGTTCTACCTCGGCGTGAAGGACGAGGGCGTGCGCGGCGAGCGGCGCTGGAAGAAAAAGAAGACCTGGAGGTAGCACCGATGAGCAGCACCCTCGCACTGCGCGCGCCGGCCGGCCTCTGGGACCTGGCGCACCTGCAGCCCCGCACCGAGGTGGTGGTGCCGGGCGACACCATCCCGGCCGTGTTCTGGAAAGCGGTCGAGTTGCGCCGCGACAAGGTTTGGATGCGGCAGAAGGAATTCGGCATCTGGCGCAGCTGGACCTGGGGCCAGACCGCCGAGGCGGTGCGCGAGATCGCGAGCGGCCTGATGGCACTGGGCTTCGCGGCCGGCGAGTGTGCCTCGGTGCTGTCGAACACCGTCATCGAATGGGTGCTGGCCGACGTGGCGGTGCTCAGCTGCGGCGGCGTCTCCAACGGCATCTACCCGACCGACGCGGCCTCGCAGGTGCAGTACCTGTGCGAGGACTCGCGCACCACGGTGCTGTTCGTCGAGGACGACGAGCAGCTCGACAAGGCGCTCGAGGTGCGCGCCGCGCTGCCGCTGCTGCGCAAGGTGGTGGTGTTCGACATGGAGGGCCTGCGCGAGCTCGACGATCCCGACGTGCTGAGCCTGGAGGCACTGCGTGCCCTGGGCCGCGCGCACCTGGCCGCGCATCCGCGGGCGCTCGAGGAGCGCGTGGCCGCCTGCCGCGCCGAGGACCTCGCGATCCTGGTCTACACCTCGGGCACCACCGGAAAGCCCAAGGGCGCGATGCACAGCCACGGCGGGCTGGTCTACACCATGCGCGGCTACAACACGCTGCTGGCGCAGGACGAGAGCGACGAGCGCATGTGCTTCCTGCCGCTGTGCCACATCGCCGAACGCATGGGCGGCGAGTACTTCGCGATGTACACCGGCTCGATCCTCAACTTCGTCGAGAACCCCGAGACCGTGCCCGAGAACGTGCGCGAGATCGCGCCCACGGTGTTCACGGCCGTGCCGCGCGTGTGGGAGAAGTTCTACTCGGGCGTGATGATCGCGCTCAAGGAGGCCAGCCGGCTGCAGCAGGCGGCCTACGGCTGGAGCATCGGCGTGGGCCAGCAGATCGCGCAGCGGGTGCTCGAGGGCCGGCCGGTGGGCGCCGGGCTGCGCCTGAAGTTCCGCCTGGCGCGCTGGCTCGCGCTCGACAACGTGCGCAAGCTGATCGGCATCCACCGCGCGCGTTTCCTCGTGACCGGCGCCGCGCCGATCTCGCCCGAGCTGGTGCGCTGGTACCTCGCGCTCGGCGTGCCGATGCTCGAGGTCTGGGGCATGACGGAGTCGTGCGGCGCCTCCACCGGCGTGCCGGTCACGCGCATCATGCCGGGCTCGATCGGCCCGGCGGCCGGCTACAACGAGGTGCGCCTCGATCCGCAGACCGGCGAGATCCTGGTGCGCGGCCCGAACGTCTTCATGGGCTACCTGAACCTGCCCGAGAAGACCGCCGAGACCCTCGACGCCGAAGGCTGGCTGCACACCGGCGACGTCGGCACGGTCGATGCGGAAGGGTATTTCCGCATCACCGACCGCATGAAGGACATCATCATCACGGCAGGTGGCAAGAACATCACGCCGAGCGAACTCGAGAACGAACTCAAGTTCAGCCCCTACGTCACGGACGCGGTGGTGATCGGCGACAAGAGGCCCTACCTGACGGTGATCGTGATGATCGACCAGGAGAACGTCGAGAAATTCGCGCAGGACAACGACGTGCCGTTCAGCAACTACGAAAGCCTCACGCGCACGCAGGAGGTGCTCGACCTGATCCAGGGCGAGATCGACCGCGTCAATGCGAAGTTCGCGCGCGTGGAGCAGATCAAGAAGTTCTTCCTGCTCGAGACGCAACTGAGCGCCGAGGACGAGGAACTGACGCCGACCATGAAGCTCAAGCGCAAGCTGGTGCAGACCAAGTACGCGCCGCGCATCGAGGCCATGTACCGCTGAGCGCATCGAAAAAAGTCCCGATCGCCACCCGATTTTTTCGCCAACCCGAGGAGACAAGCGCATGAAGCTCAAGACACCGACGATGCTGGCCGTGCTGGGCCTGGCCGCGACGCTCGCGTCCGCGCAGCAGGGCGTGACCAAGGACGAGATCCGCATCGGCACGATCCAGGATCTCTCGGGGCCGCTCGCCGGCTTCGGCAAGCAGGCGCGCAACGGCATGCAGCTGCGCGTGGACGAGCTCAACGAGCAGGGCGACATCAACGGCCGCAAGCTCAAGCTCTACGTCGAGGACTCGGGCTACGACCCGAAGAAGGCCGTGCTGGCGGCGCAGAAGCTGGTGAACCAGGAGAAGATCTTCATCATGGCCGGCCATATCGGCACGGCGCAGAACATGGCGGCGATGCCGGTGCAGTTCGACAAGAACGTCGTCAACTACATGCCGATCACCGCGGCGCGCGAGATGTACGAGCCGCTCAACCGCCTCAAGTACTCGTTCGCCGCCACCTACTACGACCAGATCCGCCTGGCGCTGCCGAAGATGGTGAAGGACAAGGGCGCGAAGAAGGTCTGCACCATCTACCAGGACGACGAGTTCGGCCTCGAGGTGCAGCGCGGCGCCGAGGCCGGCCTCAAGGCCGTGAACATGGAGCTGGCCGAGAAGACCTCGTTCAAGCGCGGCGCCACCGACTTCAGCTCGCAGGTCGCGAAGATGAAGGCCGCCAACTGCGACCTGGTGGTGCTCGGCACCATCATCCGCGAGACCATCGGCACCGTGGGCGAGGCACGCAAGACCGGCTTCAACCCGACCTTCCTGGGTTCGAGCGCGGCCTACACCGACCTGATCCACAAGCTCGGCGGCAAGGCCATGGACGGCATCTACGCGACCATGACGGTGCAGAACCCCTACACCGACGAGCAGTCGCAGCCGCTGCGCTTCTGGGCCAACAAGTACAAGACCAAGTTCAACGAGGACCCGACCGTGTTCTCGGTCTACGGCTACGTGATCGTCGACTCGTTCATCAAGGCGGCGCAGAAGGCCGGCCCGAACCTCACGACCGACAGCTTCATCAAGGCCATGGACAGCATCACCTTCGAGCCCGACATGTTCGGCAGCCCGAAGAGCACCTACACGGCCACCAAGCGCCTGGGCAACGACCAGTCGCGGCTGTCGCAGATCAAGGACGGCAAGTGGGTGGTGGTGTCGGACTACGTGGCACCCTGAGGCCGGGCCCCGGCGGCGGGGCGGGCGGCTATATTGCGCGGCATCCCATCCTCGCGAGAACGCCATGCCCCAGTACTGGCTGATGAAATCCGAGCCCGACGAGGTCTCGATCGACGATGCGCTGGCCGCGCCCGACGCCACCGTGGCGTGGACCGGCGTGCGCAACTACCAGGCCCGCAACTTCATGCGCGACGGCATGAAGGTCGGCGACGGCGTGCTGTTCTATCACTCGAGCTGCCCCGAGCCCGGCATCGCCGGCCTCGCGCGCGTGGCCTCGGCGATCAAGCCCGATCCCACGCAGTTCGACCCGAAGTCGCCCTACTACGACGCGGCCTCGAAGAAGGACGATCCGCGCTGGCTGCTGGTGGACGTGCAGGCGCTGCGCAAGACGCGCCTGCTGGCACTGCCCGAGCTGCGCTCGAAGCCCGAGCTGGCCGAGCTCACGATCCTGCGCAAGGGCAACCGGCTGTCGATCACGCCGGTGGAGCCGGCGCACTGGAAGATCATCGAGAAGATGCTGGGCTGAGCGCCCTCGTCATTTCGCGAGGATCGGGAACAGCTTGCCCAGCCCGTCGGTCATCACCTCGACCGCCAGCGCCGCAAGGATTAGGCCCATGAGCCGGGTCATGATGTTGATGCCGGTCTTGCCGAGCACGCGCGCGATCGGCTGCGCGAGCGAGAAGGCGATGGCCGTGGCCAGCGCCACCACCACGCCGTAGCCCACCAGCACCGCGAGCTCCCACAGGTGCTTGGCCTTGTCGGCGTAGATCACCACGGTGGAGATGGTGGCCGGGCCGGTGAGCAGCGGGATGGTCAGCGGCACCACCGCGATCGAGGCGCCCATCGAGGCCTTGACCTCGGTGGCGCGCAGCTCCTCGACGTTGGTCTTGCTCTCGGCCGGCTGCGCGTTGAGCATCGACAGCGAGCTCATCAAGAGCAGCAGGCCGCCGCCGACCTGGAAGCTCGCGATCGAGATGCCGAAGAAGGACAGCAGCTGCAGGCCGATCAGCGCGCTGACCGCGATCACCACGAAGGCGCTGAAGGCCGACATGCGCACCGTGCGGCGGCGCTGCGCGTCGGAGTAGCCCTGCGTGTAGTGGATGAAGAAGGGCACGATGGCCAGCGGGTTGACGATCGCCACCAGCGTGACCAGCGGCTTGATCAGGTCCATCGAGGTGCTCATCAGCGTCCTCCCGAGACGTCGAGCAGGGCCATGGTGGTGTAGCTGGCCTCGTCGGACAGCAGCCACACGATCGCGTTCGCCACCTCCTCGGCGCTGCCGGGGCGCTTCATCGGCACCGAGGCGGCGAGGTCGAAGGCGCGCTGGGGCATGCCGCCCGAGGCATGGATCTCGGTGTCGATCAGGCCCGGGCGCACCGCGCTGACGCGGATGCCCTCGTCGGCCACTTCCTTGGCCAGGCCGAGCGTGAAGGTGTCGATCGCGCCCTTGCTCGCGGCGTAGTCCACGTACTGCTCGGGCGAACCCAGCCGCGAGGCGGCGCTCGAGAGATTGACGATCACGCCGCCCGTGCCGCCGTGGCGCGTGCTCATGCGGTGCACCGCCTCGCGCGCGCAGACGAAGCTGCCGACCACGTTGATGCGGAACATGCGTTCCAGCCGCGCCGCGCTCATCTCGTCGACGCGCGCGCGCACGTCGACCACGCCGGCGCTGTTGACCAGCGCCGTGAGCCGGCCGAGCTTGGCATCGACCTGCGCGAACATGGCCATCACCTGCGCTTCATCGCCGACATCGGCCTGCACCGCGATCGCCTTGCCGCCCGCGGCGCGGATCGCGCGCACGACTTCGTCGGCCGCGAGCGAGTTGCTCGCGTAGTTGACCGCCACGGCATAGCCGCGCCGCGCCGCCAGCAAGGCGGTGGCGGCGCCGATGCCGCGTCCGCCCCCCGTGACCAAGAGCACCTGCTGGTTCAATTCCGATCTCCTGCACAAAAGCTGCGCGTCAGTTAAAACCGTCGGTCCGGATTACATCACCGAGGGTGGCTCGCAAGTTGCGGGCCTTACCCGCAGTACCAGGATGTTCCGGCGGCGCTTCGTGCGCGGAGGTGAATTCATGAGCAAGACCATCGACTACTACTTCCCCCCCCAAAGCCCCTGGACCTACCTGGGCCATGCCCGCTTCGCCGCCATCGCGGCGGCGGCCGGCGCCACGGTGCGCGTGCGTCCGGTGGACATGGGCAGCATCTTTCCGGTCTCTGGCGGGCTGCCGCTGGGCAAGCGCGCGCCGCAGCGGCAGGCCTACCGGCTGGTCGAGCTGGCGCGTTTCTCCAAGCACCTGGGCATTCCGCTGCATCCGAAGCCGAAGTTCTTCCCGGTCTCGGGCGACGACGCGGCGCGGCTGATCATCGCGGTCGATCTCAACGACGGCACCGAGGCCGCGATGCGCATGTGCGCGGCGGTGTTCGCCGCGCTGTGGGCGCAGGAGCGCAACATCGGCGACCCCAAGGTGCTCGAAGCGCTGGTGGCCGAATGCGGCCTGCCGGCCAAGCGCGCCGACCAGGCGCAGAGCCAGGCGGTGCAGGAGCAGTACGAGGCCTACACGCAGGAAGCCATCGACATCCAGGTCTTCGGCGCGCCGAGCTACGTGATCGACGGCGAGATCTTCTGGGGCCAGGACCGGCTCGATTTCGTCGAACGCGCGCTGCGGCCCGGGGCGGCGGGCTGAACGCCGCCGACACGCACCGGACACGCATTCCCTCCATCCTTCCCATTGCCATCAAAGGAGCAACACATCATGGGTCAATTCATCGATCTCACCGCCAAGGACGGCTTCAGCTTTCCCGCCTACGTGGCCGAACCCGCCGGCACGCCGCGCGGCGCCGTCGTCGTGGTGCAGGAGATCTTCGGCGTCAACTCGCACATCCGCTCGGTGGCCGACGGCTACGCGGCCGAGGGCTACCTGGCCGTCGCGCCCGCGACCTTCCACCGCGTGAAGCCCGGCGTCGAGCTCGGCTACAGCGAGGACGACATGAAGACGGGCTTCGGCCTGAAGACGGCCGTCGAGGCGCTGCCCGCGCCCGGCGTGCTGCAGGACATCGAGGCCGCCGTGGCCTACGCGGCCAAGGCCGGCAAGGTCGGCATCGTCGGCTACTGCTGGGGCGGCCTGCTGACCTGGCGCGCCGCCGCGCTGGTGCCCGGCCTCGCGGCCGCCGCGCCCTACTACGGTGGCGGCATGACCTCGCCCGAGGAAACCGCGCGCCAGCCCAAGGTGCCGGTGCAGGCCCACTTCGGCAACCAGGACCACTGGATTCCGCTCGACACCATCGAGAGCTTCAAGAAGGCCCATCCCGAGGTCGAGGTGCACGTGTACCCGGTGGGCCACGGCTTCAACTGCGACCAGCGCGGCTCGTACGACGCCGAAGCATCGAAGCTGGCGCGCGAGCGCGTGCTGGCCTTCTTCGCGCAGCACATCGGCTGAGCGCATCCGCTTCGCATGGGAGCCCGGCGCCGCCGGGCTTTTTCATTTCTTGAGGCCGGGCTTGTCGCCCACGCGGGTCTCGAGGAAGTCGAGCAGCGCGCGCAGCGCGGCGCTGTTGTGGCGCCGCTGCAGGTAGACGGCCGACAGCCACATGTCCTTGCGCGCATAGTCCTGCAGCACCGGCACCAGCTCGCCCTGGTCGATGTGCGACTGCACCAGGATCGAGGGCAGGTAGATCACGCCGAAGCCGCGCATCGCGATGCGGATCAGCGGCGCGCCCTCGGTGCAGTCCATGCGGCTCTTGACGTGCACGTCGAGCGGCTCGCCGCCGTCGTCGAAGCGCCAGACCGGCTGGGCGCCGAGCAACGAATGCGTGAGCGCCTCGTGGTCCGCCAGGTCGCGCGGATGCTCGGGCTTGCCGTGCTTCTTCCAGTAGACCGGCGAGGCGCAGACCACCATGTTCATGAGCCGCAGCTTGCGCATGATCAGGTTGGCGTCCTCCACCGGGCCGCTGCGGATGTCGACGTCGATGCCTTCCTCGGCGAGATCGACCGTGCGGTTGGTCAGCTGCAGGCTGATGCGCACGTCGGGGTAGTAGCGCATGAAATCGGCCAGCAGGTTCGGAAACTCGCCATTGCCCATGCCGTGCGGCGCCGAGATGCGCAGCCGGCCGCCGGGCTGGCTCGCGCGCTCCTGCAGCTCGGCCTGCGTCAGCTCGACCATCTCGAGCACCGGCGTGCTGCGCTCCAGCAGCAGCTGGCCGGCGTCGGTCAGGCTCACCGAGCGCGTGGAGCGGTTGAGCAGGCGCACGCCGAAGCGGGTTTCGAGTTCGGCGACATACTTGCTGACCGTGGCCTTGGACATGTCGAGCCGCTTGGCGGCCTGCGAGAAGCTGCCATGCGACGCGACTTCGCGAAAGGTTCTGATCAGGTCGAGGCTGTCCATGGAGGTCGTGCCGGTAGCGCTGGGCGATGGCGCGATTCTCAGGGGTTTTTCTTAGCGCGGCCGCGCGGCACTTTCGTGACGCAGCGCGACTCGCAAGCAGGCAGAGGATGCATTCGATGACACGCACTTTTCGACTTCATGCGGCGCTCGCGCCGTGGACGCTGGCGCTGGCGGCCCTGTG
>NZ_JBZAYE010000172.1:0-12752 GCF_058244205.1 Variovorax sp. 20P10.2.4 | reverse complement strand
CGATCTCGGGCATCACGCCGTGGGCGACCAGGTGGGTGTTGGCGTCCTCGTAGGCCTTGGCGACCACGTCGACCAGCTGCGCCTGCACCGTGTCCTGCACGCGGGTCCAGAGCTGGCGGCTCAGGCCGGCGGCCAGCCATTGCTCGACCAGCAGCTTGGCCAGGGTCTCGGGCTTGAGCACGTCCTTGCCGTCGAGCTCGCTCGTGCCCTCGAGGTGCTGGATGCGCAGCCGCAGGTCGCTGAGCTCGAAGCTCGCGCGGTCGTGGATCATCTGCGCCAGGCGCGAGGAGAGGATGTTGCTTTCCACCACCTCGTCGCCGATCAGCTCGAGCCGCAGCATCTGCGTGTGCGAGGTCGAGGTGTGGAAGCCGCTGGCGCCGCTCTCGCCGAGCGCCTTGCGCCAGCCGGTCTGCGCGAGCGACACCCATTGCGAGGCATTGCCCTGGAACGCGACGAAGTCGTCGCGGTGCTCCTGCATGGCGCGCGCGCTGCCGACCTCGGAGGCCAGCTGGGTCAGGCGGTCGCGGATGGCACGGGCCAGCGGAACGATGGCGCCTTCCGTCGCCAGCACGAAACGCTCACGCGTCTCGCGCGCGAGCTGCAGGGACGAGGCTGATCGCGCAATGCTCATTGAGGAAGATCAGGGGGCAGGTACCGGTTTCACCCGACAGACGCGAGCTTGCATCGGGAAGCGCATCCGCACAAGGGTGCGCTTCCTGTCGCGTTGCATGGGCGCCTCGCGGCGAGGGACGGGCCCGACTTTACCTTGCCCAGCGGATGCCGCAGGGGCGCCGCTTCAGACCACGGCGCCGGCGTTCGGATCGTCCGGATCGCCGTCGCGCTTGACCGGGCCCTTGATCAGGTCCTCGCGCTTGATACCGAGCCACATGGCGATCGCCGCCGCCACGAAGCACGACGAGTAGATGCCGAAGCAGATGCCGATGGTCAGCGCCAGCGCGAAGTAGTGCAGCGTCGGGCCGCCGAAGAAGAACATCGACAGCACCACGAGCTGCGTGGAGCCGTGGGTGATGATGGTCCGGCTGATGGTCGAGGTGATCGCGTTGTCGATGATCTCGGTGGTCGTCATCTTCCGGTAGCGCCGGAAGTTCTCGCGGATCCGGTCGAAGATCACGACCGATTCGTTCACCGAGTAGCCCAGCACCGCCAGCACCGCCGCCAGCACCGCGAGCGAGAACTCCCACTGGAAGAAGGCGAAGAAGCCCAGGATGATCACCACGTCGTGCAGGTTGGCCAGCACGGTGGCGAGCGCGAACTTCCATTCGAAGCGGAACGCCAGGTAGATCATGATCCCGACCACCACCATGCCCAGCGCCTTCAGGCCGTTGGTGGTGAGCTCCTCGCCCACCTGCGGGCCGACGAACTCGATGCCGCGCTGCGTGGCGGAGGGGTCGATGGCCTTGAGCGCGGCCATCACCGGCACGCTCTGCTGCTCGGCGCTCATGCCCTGGCGCGCCGGCAGGCGGATCTGCACGTCGCGCGAGCTGCCGTAGTTCTGCACCAGCACTTCCTGGTAGCCGAGCTTGCTCACGGCGTCGCGGATCTTGCCGACGTCGGCGGGCTGCGAATAGGCCACCTCCATCACGGTGCCGCCGGTGAACTCGACCGACAGGTGCAGGCCGCGGTGCATCAGGAAGAACACCGCCAGCGCGAAGGTCGCGAAGGAGATGATGTTCAGCACCAGGGCATGGCGCATGAACGGAATGGTGCGGTGGATGCGGAAGAACTCCATGGCCTTCTTTCCTTACTTGGCTTCGGCCACGGACGTACCGTCGGCGGTATCGGTCTTGGGGCGCCAGACGGTGCCGATCGACACGCTCTTGAGCTTCTTCTTGCCGCCGTACCAGAAGTTCACGATGCCGCGCGAGAAGAACACGGCCGAGAACATCGAGGTCACGATGCCCAGGCAGTGCACCACCGCGAAGCCGCGCACCGGGCCGGAGCCGAAGGCCAGCAGCGCGATGCCCGCGATCAGCGTGGTCACGTTGGAGTCGAGGATGGTGCCCCAGGCGCGGTCGTAGCCGGCATGGATGGCCGCCTGCGGCGAGGCCCCGTTGCGCAGTTCCTCGCGCACGCGCTCGTTGATCAGCACGTTGGAGTCGATCGCCACGCCGATCGCGAGCGCCATGGCCGCGATGCCGGGCAGCGTGAGCGTGGCCTGGATCATCGACAGCAGCGCCACCAGCAGCAGCAGGTTGACCGCCAGCGCGATCGACGAGAACAGGCCGAACAGCGCGTAGTACACGCACATGAAGACCATGATCGCCAGGAAGCCGTACATCACGGACTTGATGCCCTTGTCGATGTTGTCGGCGCCCAGCGTCGGGCCGATGGTGCGTTCCTGGATGATTTCCATCGGCGCGGCCAGCGAGCCGGCGCGCAACAGCAGCGCGAGGTCGTTGGCCTCGGTCACGCTCATCGAGCCCGAGACCTGGAAGCGGTTGCCCAGCTCGCCGTTGATCGAGGGAGCCGTGAGCACTTCGCCCTTGCCCTTCTCGAAGATCATCATCGCCATGCGCTTCTTGTAGTTCTCGCGGCTGACGTCGCGCATGATGTTGCCGCCCTTGGCGTCCATCGTCAGGTCGACCTTGGGCTGGTTGCTCTGCTGGTCGAAGCCGGGCTGCGCGTCGGTGAGGTTCTCGCCGGTGACCAGCACCTGCTTCTTGACGATCACCGGGCGGCCCGCGCGATCGAAGAACTTCTCGGAGCCGAAGGGCACCGGCCCGCCGCTGAGCTCGGCCGCGCGTCCTTCGGACGATTCGTCGACCAGGCGCATCTCGAGGGTGGCGGTGCGGCCGAGGATTTCCTTGGCCTTGGCCGTGTCCTGCACGCCCGGCAGCTGCACGACGATGCGGTCGATGCCCTGCTGCTGGATCACGGGTTCGGCCACGCCGAGTTCGTTGATCCGGTTGTGCAGCGTGGTGATGTTCTGCTTGAGCGCGGCGTCCTGCAGGCGACGCGCGGCCTCGGGCTTGATGGTGGCGACGAGGCGCCAGTTGCTGCCGTCCGGACCGTCGGTGGTCGTGAGGTCGGGGAACTGGTCCTGGATCAGCTGCTTGGCCTTTTCCAGCGCCGCGGCGTCGCGGAAGGTCACCTCGACGGCCTGGCCGTTGCGGCTCACCTGGGTGCCGCGGATGTCCTTCGAGCGGAAGTTGGTGCGCAGGTCGCTCGCGAAGGATTCGGCCTTCTTGTCGATGGCGCCCTTCATGTCCACCTGCAGCAGGAAGTCGACGCCGCCGCGCAGGTCGAGCCCCAGGTACATCGGGAAGGCATGCAGCGCCGTGAGCCACTTGGGCGAGCGCGACACCAGGTTCAGCGCCACCGTGTAGGGCGGGTCGGCGGCGTCGGGCACCAGCGCATGCTGGATCAGGTCGCGCGCCTTGAGCTGCTCGTCGGGGCTGCCGAAGCGAGCGCGCAGCGAACCGCCATCGAGCGTGATCAGATCGGGCACGAGGTCGCCCGCCTTCAGGGCCTCCTCGACGCGGGTCTGGGTGGCGCTGTCGACCTTGACGGTCGACTTGGCCGACGAGACCTGCACCGCAGGTGCCTCGCCGAAGAAATTGGGCAGGGCATAGATCAGCCCCACGAGCAGCACGATCACGATGATCGCGTACTTCCAGACCGGGTAACGGTTCATGAGATCGCGCTTTTCAGAGACGGCAGGAACGGGACACGGCGTGACTTGAGGTCCGGGGCAACGAAGCGCAAGACCGGGCCACGCTTTTCTTTCTTATTTGACGGCGCCCTTGGGCAGCACCTGCACCACCGCGCTGCGCTGCACCTTGATCTCGACGCCGTTGGCGATCTCGAGGCCCAGGTACTGGTCGCCGACCGAGGTGATCTTGCCGAGCACGCCACCGGCGGTGGCGACTTCATCGCCCTTGACCAGCGCCTCGATCATCGCGCGGGCTTCCTTCTGGCGCTTCATCTGCGGGCGGATCATGACGAAATACAGCACCACGAACATGAGCACCAGGGGGAGCATGCTGCCCAGCGAGGACAACATGTCGCCACCTCCGGCAGCGGGAGCGGCGGTCTGGGCGAAAGCGGTAGAAATGAACAAGGAAGTCTCCAACAGAGGGAAGAGGTAATGACTCCGGCGCGAGCCGCGCTCGGGGTTCGGCGGCACAGGGCCTTCGCACCAGAGCCTTCGCACCAGGGCTTTCAAACGGGCCAAGGGTCAACGGGCACGGGCCGCGAATCGAAGCCAAGCGGGGCTTGGCCGCCGCACAGCACCGGGCATTGTATTCGTGGCGAAGCGCCGCTCCGCGCGCTTATCCGGCGCGGGGCGGTGGGCATTCGGTGTTTGGGAGGCGCTCCTGGATTGCTATGTTTTGAATAGCATCGATCCTAAGCGGTGCCTGTGACAGCACGGTTTCGGCGCCAGGCCCGCGGGCCCGGCGCCGGCGCGGCCGGGCCAGCGCTCAGGCTGCCGCGCGTTCGGCGCGGGGCTGGCGCCACTTGGCCAGCAGCTCGTTCCAGCGCAGGCGCGCGGCCTCGAGGTTGCGTTCCTTCACGTGGCCATAGCCGCGGATCTGCTCGGGCAGCGCGGCGATCTCGAGCGCCAGCGCATGGTTGTCGGCGCGCAGCGCGCCGATCACCTCGTCGATGCTCGCGCGGTACTCGCCGATCAGCGCGCGCTCGGTCTTGCGCTCCTCGGTGCGGCCGAACAGGTCGAAGGCGGTGCCGCGCAGGCCCTTGAGCTTGGCCAGCAGCTTGAAGCCCGTCAGCATCGAGGGGCCGAACTTCTGCTTCAGCAGCTGGCCCTTGGCGTTCTTCTTCGCGATCAGCGGCGGCGCGAGGTGGTAGTTGAGCTTGAAGTCGCCCTCGAACATGCCCTCGATGCGCTCCAGGAAGGCGCGGTCGGTGTGCAGCCGCGCGACCTCGTACTCGTCCTTGTAGGCCATGAGCTTGAACAGGTAGCGCGCCACCGTCTCGGTCAGCGCGGTCTTGCCGGTCAGGCTGCTCTCGGCCTGCTGCACCTTGGCGACGAAGCGGCGGTACTCGTCGGCATAGGCCGCGTTCTGGTAGCCGGTCAGGAACTCGACGCGGCGCGCCACCAGGCTGTCGACGCTCTCGCGCTTCTTGAACTCGATCACCTGGCCGGGACGCACGCGCTTTTGCAGCTCGTCGGGCCGCACGGCGGCCTGGCGGCCCCATTCGAAGGCGGCCTTGTTGTTCTCGATCGCCACGGCATTGAGCTCGATCGCGCGCATCAGCGACTCGTGCGCCAGCGGGATCCAGCCCTTCTGCCAGGCGTAGCCCAGGATCATCGGGTTGACGTAGATGGTGTCGCCCATCAGCGCGGTCGCGGCCGCGTCGGCATCGAAGGCGCCCACGCCCTCGGCGCCCACGGCGCGCGCGATCTCGGCGGCACAGGCGTCCTCGGGGTTCTGCCAGTTGGCATTGCGCACGAAGGCGGCCGTGGGCGCGCTGTGCGTGTTGAGCGCCACGTGGGTGCGGCCCTCGCGCATGCGCGCCATGGTCTCGCCGTTCACCGACACCAGCGGGTCGCAGGCCAGGATCAGGTCGGCCGCCGCCGTGCCCACGCGGGTGGTGCGGATGTCGCCCTGGGTGTCGCCGATCAGCACGTGGCTCCAGGTGGCGCCGCCCTTCTGCGCCAGGCCGGCCGCGTCCTGCGTCACGATGCCCTTGGCCTCGATGTGCGCGGCCATGCCCAGCAGCTGGCCGATGGTGATCACGCCGGTGCCGCCGACACCGGCCACCACCACGCCCCAGACCTTGCCGCCGGCCAGCGACGGGATCGCGGGCTCGGGCAGCAGGCCGAACTCGGCCGGCGTGGCCGCCTTGTTCTTCGCCTTCTTCTTGAGCTGGCCGCCCTCGACGCTGACGAAGCTCGGGCAGAAGCCCTTGAGGCAGCTCATGTCCTTGTTGCAGGTGCTCTGGTTGATCGTGCGCTTGCGGCCGAACTCGGTCTCCAGCGGCTCCACGCTCAGGCAGTTGCTCTGCACGCCGCAGTCGCCGCAGCCTTCGCAGACCAGCTCGTTGATGACCACGCGCTTGGCCGGATCGACGGCCGTGCCCCGCTTGCGGCGGCGGCGCTTCTCGGTGGCGCAGGTCTGGTCGTAGATGATGGCCGTGGTGCCGGGCATCGCGCGGAACTCGCGCTGGATCTCGTCGAGCAGGTCGCGGTGCTTGACCTGCACGTGGTCGCCCGGGATGCTGACGCCCTCGTACTTCTCGGGCTCGTCGGTCACGATCACGACCTTCTTGGCGCCCTCGGCATGCAGGCTCTCGGCGATCTGCAGCACCGAATGGCCCTCGGGGCGCTCGCCCACGGTCTGGCCGCCGGTCATCGCGACCGCGTCGTTGTAGAGGATCTTGTAGGTGATGTTCACGCCGGCCGCGATGCTCTGGCGGATCGCCAGCAGGCCGCTGTGGAAGTAGGTGCCGTCGCCGAGGTTGGCGAAGATGTGCTGGTCGGTCGTGAACGGCTGCTGGCCCACCCATGGCACGCCCTCGCCGCCCATCTGCGTGAAGCCGATGGTGGAGCGGTCCATCCAGGTCGCCATGAAGTGGCAGCCGATGCCGCCCATCGCGCGCGAGCCCTCGGGCACCACGGTGCTGGTGTTGTGCGGGCAGCCCGAGCAGAACCAGGGCTGGCGCGCGTCCTTCACGCCCTCGGCCTGGATCACTTGCATCGAGCGTTCCTTGGCCTCGAGGATCGCGAGCTGCGCGTCGATGCGCGCCGCCATGTCGGAGCCGGCGGGCAGCAGGCCCGTCTTCTTGAGGCGCCCGGCGATCGCTTTGGCGATCAGCGCCGGGTTCAGGTCGGCGTTGGCGCGCAGCAGCGTGTGGGCGGTCGGATTGGGCATCGACCATTCGCCGCCCGAGTAGCCCTCGGCGGCGTGCACCTCGCCCTCGTCGAACTTGCCGACCACGTTGGGCCGCACGTCGGAGCGCCAGTTGTAGAGCTCTTCCTTGAGCTGGTATTCGATGACCTGGCGCTTCTCCTCGACCACCAGGATCTCCTGCAGGCCGGTCGCGAACTCGCGCGTGAGCTGCGCCTCGAGCGGCCACACCACGCCCACCTTGTGCAGCCGGATGCCGAGCTGGCGGCAGGCCGCGTCGTCCAGGCCCAGGTCGATCAGCGCCTGGCGGGTGTCGTTGTAGGCCTTGCCGCTGGCCATGATGCCGAAGCGGTCGTTCGGGCCCTCGATCACGTTGTGGTTGAGGCGGTTGGCGCGGATGTAGGCCAGCGCGGCATACCACTTGTAGTGCATGAGCCGGGCTTCCTGCTCCAGCGCATGGTCGGGCCAGCGGATGTGCAGGCCGCCGGGCGGCATCTCGAAGTCGGTCGGGATCACGATGTCGACGCGCTCGGGGTCGATCATGGCCGTGGCGCTCGACTCGACGATCTCCTGGATCGTCTTCATGCCCGACCACACGCCCGAGAAGCGGCTCAGTGCGAAGGCGTGGATGCCGAGGTCGAGGATTTCCTGCACGTTGGCCGGGAAGAACACCGGCGTGCCGCAGGCCTTGAAGATGTGGTCGCTCTGGTGCGCCGCGGTCGAGCTCTTGGAGATGTGGTCGTCGCCGGCCACCGCGATCACGCCGCCCCAGGCGGTGGTGCCCGCCATGTTGGCGTGCTTGAAGACGTCGGAGCAGCGGTCCACGCCCGGGCCCTTGCCGTACCAGATGCCGAAGACGCCGTCGAACTTGTTGGTGCCCTGCGGCGAGAAGCCCAGCTGCTGGGTGCCCCACAGCGCGGTGGCCGCGAGCTCCTCGTTCACGCCGGGCTGGAAGACGATGTTCTGTTCCTTGAGGAACTTGCTGGCCTTCCACAGCGCCTGGTCGTAGCCGCCGAGCGGCGAGCCGCGGTAGCCGCTGATGAAGCCGGCGGTGTTCTTGCCGACCTGCTTGTCGCGCAGGCGCTGCAGCATCGGCAGCTTGACCAGGGCCTGGACCCCGCTCATGAATGCGCGCCCATAGTCGAGGCTGTATTTGTCGTCGAGCGTGACGGTTTCCAGCGCGCGGCGGATGTGCTCGGGCAGCGGGGCGTTCATACGGTACTCCCTTCGCAAACATGCTCGCCGCCAAATCCAGTGCGTCCGGCGACGCCGTCCGCGCCGTACTTGTGCCTTCGGCGCAACCCGCGTTGCGGGTTGTCGTCGAGCGTGACGGTTTCTAGCGCGCGGCGGATGTGCTCGGGCAGCGGGGCATTCATGTCTGTCGTCTCCGTGGTGGCAGGGCCTTGTGGGCCTGGCTGATAGGTGCGGGTCTGTGCCCGGTCGGGCGCGAGCCCATGATCACGCAAAGTGTATGCCGGGGTCCGCGACAGGTGTTTGCTTTCCATGCCCCCAAAAAGCCACTTCTAGAAAGAAGATTGCTTAATATCGAGGCTTATGGAAAGCATTGACAAGTTCGACCTTGCCATCCTGCAAGAACTGCAGACCGACGGCCGCCTCACCAACGCCGAGCTTGCGCAGCGCGTGGGCCTGTCGGCCGCGCCCTGCTGGCGCCGCGTGCGCGCGCTGGAAGAGGCCGGCTTCATCAAGGGCTACCGCGCCGAGATCGACCGGCACAAGATCGGGCTGGGCGTGCTCGCTTTTGTGCGCGTCGACACCGAGCGCGTCACCAACGAAGCGACCCGCAAGCTCGAGGACGCCATCCGCAAGATGCCCGAGGTCGTGGCCTGCCACTACATCAGCGGCACCGGCACCTTCGAGCTGCAGGTGGTGGCGCGCGACCTCGACGGTTTCTCCGCCTTCGCGCGGCAGCACCTGATGAACCTGCCGAACGTGAAAGACCTGCACACCAGCTTCTCGCTCGGCGAGGTGAAGGCGAGCAGCGCGCTGCCGCTGGGGCACCTGGCGAAGTAGCGGCCGCGAGGGCCCGACGGGACCGGCGCCGATGGGCGACGGAACCCGCCGCCCGCCAGCCTAAAATCCTCGCCCACCCCAACCGCCACCCGGCGCACCCGAGGACTCCGCATGACCCCCACCCGCCGCGCCCTGGCGCTTGGCTTTGCCGCCGCCGTGCTGGCTTTCGGCGCCCTGGCGCCCGCCCAGGCGCAGAACCGCGAACTGACCGTGGCCTCCAGTGCCACCTATGCGCCGTTCGCGTTCGAGAACAAGGACAAGCAGATCGTCGGCTTCGACATCGACATCATCAACGCCATCGCCAAGCAGCAGGGCCTGAAGATCAAGATCGTGAACACGCCGTTCACCGGCATCTTCGGCGCGCTCAACAACGGCGACGTCGACCTCGTGATCTCGGGCGTGACGATCAACGAGAAGCGCAAGCAGAGCTACGACTTCACGCCGCCCTACTTCGCGGCGCGCCAGCTGATCGCGCTGCCGAAGAACAGCACGGTCGCCTCGCTCAAGGACCTCACGGGCAAGAAGATCGCGGTGGTGAGCGCCTCGACGGCCGACGACATCGCATCGCGCGAGTTCGGCAAGACCAGCCCGAACATCCGCCGCTTCGAGAGCACGCCGCTGATCATCTCCGAGCTGGCCGGCGGTGGCGTCGACGCGGCGATGGGCGACAACGGCGTGATCGCCTACCGCGTGTCGCAGAACCCCGATCTGAAGACCCTCGACGACAAGTCCTTCCCCGAGGAAGGCTTCGGCATCGTGGTGAAGAAGGGCGACAAGGCGCTGCTCGACAAGCTCTCGGCCGGCCTGGCGGCGATTCGCGCCGACGGCAGCTACGTGACGATCTACAAGAAGTGGTTCAACAAGGACCCGAACGTGCGCTGAGCCGCACGGCCCTCGTTCTGCTCCCACGGCCGCGCTTCGCGGCCGTTTCGTTTTTCTTTTCGTTCGTTTCTCTGCATTGAAGGAAGCCGCCATGGAACAACCCGTGTTGCTGTTCGGATGGTTCCGCTGGGACATCCTGGTCGAATACAAGGACCTGTTCTGGCAGGGCGCCTGGATGACCTTGCGCATGACGGTGGTCTGCGTGCTGCTGGGCGCGAGCTGGGGCCTGTGCCTGGCGCTGGCGCGGCTCGCGCAGCCGCGGCACGCACCCTGGACCTGGGTGGCGCGCTTCTTCCTGCGCTGGCCGGCCACGGTGTACGTGAGCTTCTTCCGCGGCACGCCGCTGTTCGTGCAGATCCTCTTGATCCACTTCGCGGTGATGCCGGTGTTCATCCATCCCACCTCCGGCCTGCTGATCGACGGCGAGCTCGCGCGCACGCTCAAGCAGGAGCACGGCGCGCTGATCTCGGGCGTGGTGGCACTCACGCTCAATTCGGCGGCCTACATCTCCGAGGTGTTCCGCGCGGGCATCCAGTCGATCTCGCGCGGCCAGTTCGACGCCGGCCGCTCGCTGGGCTTCAACCCGGCGCAGGTGATGCGCTACGTGGTGCTGCCGCAGGCCTTCCGCCGCATGCTGCCGCCGCTGGGCAACAACGCGATCGCGCTGCTGAAGGACACCTCCCTGGTCTCCGCCATCGGCCTGGCCGAGCTGGCCTACGCGGCGCGTACGGTGGCCGGCGCCTATGCGCGCTACTGGGAGCCCTACCTCGCGATCTCGGTGATCTACTGGGTGATGACGCTGGTGCTGACCACGCTGCTGCGCCGGCTCGAGCACCGGCTCGCGCGCAGCGACCGCGGCTGACCACGAACTGACCGGCCGGGGCCTCGCGGCGACAATAGCCCCACATGCCCCCGATATCGCCCGAAGAGACGCCCATCCCGCCCGCGCGGCCGAAGCCGCCCAAGCTCGCCGCGCTCGAGCCGCTGAAGCTGCCGGTGTTCCGCATGCTGTGGAGCACCTGGCTGATCGCCAACATCTGCATGTGGATGAACGACGTGGCGGCGGCATGGATGATGACCTCGCTGACCACCTCGCCGATCTGGGTCGCGCTGGTGCAGTCGGCTTCCACGCTGCCGGTGTTCCTGCTCGGCCTGCCCAGCGGCGCGCTGGCCGACATCCTCGACCGCCGGCGCTGGCTGATGGCCACGCAGTTCTGGCTCGCGGGCACGGCGATCGTGCTGTGCGCCGCGATCGCGCTCGACATGATGACCGCGCCGCTGCTGCTGGCGCTGACCTTCGCCAACGGCATCGGGCTGGCGCTGCGCTGGCCGGTGTTCTCGGCCATCGTGCCCGAGCTGGTGCCGCGGCCCCAATTGCCCGCCGCGCTCGGGCTCAACGGCATCGCGATGAATGCCTCGCGCATCATCGGCCCGCTCACGGCCGGCATGCTGATCGCGAGCGCGGGCAGCGTCTGGGTGTTCGCGCTCAACGCGGTGCTGTCGGTGGCCTCGGGCTTCGTGGTGCTGCGCTGGCGCCGCGAGCACACGCCCAATCCGCTGGGCCGCGAGCGGCTGATCAGCGCGATGCGCGTGGGCGTGCAGTTCGTCTGGCAGTCGCAGCGCATGCGCGCGGTGCTCAGCCGCATCACGATCTTCTTCTTCCATTCGACGGCGCTGCTGGCGCTGCTGCCGCTGCTCGCACGCAACCTTCAGGGCGGCGGCGCCGGCACCTTCACCCTGCTGCTGGCGGCCATGGGCTCGGGCGCGATCGTGGCGGTGCTGTTCCTGCCGCGGCTACGCCAGGCGCTGGGGCGCGACCAGCTGGTGCTGCGCGGCACCGCGCTGCAGTCGGCCGCCACGGCGGTGATGGCCTTCGCGCCCAATGCCTGGGTCGCGGTGCCGGCGATGTTCTTCGGCGGCATGGCCTGGATCACGGTGGCCAATTCGCTGTCGGTGTCGGCCCAGCTCGCGCTGCCCGACTGGGTGCGCGCGCGCGGCATGTCGACCTACCAGATGGCGATCATGGGCGCGAGCGCGATCGGTGCCGCGCTGTGGGGCCAGGTCGCCACGGTCACCGACCTGCGGATGAGCCTGGTCGTGGCCTCGGTCACCGGCACGCTGCTGATGCTGGCCGCGCTGCGCTGGGTCACCGACGTCTCGGGCGAGGACGACACCACGCCCGCCAAGGCCGGCTGGGCCTCCGGGCCGCCGTCCGAGGCGCCGCAGGAGAACGGCCGCGTGGTGATCAACGTCGAGTTCATCATCGACCCGGCACGCGCCGCGGCCTTCCACCTCGTGATGCAGCAGACGCGCCGCGCGCGGCTGAGCCAGGGCGCGATCGGCTGGGAGCTGCTGCACGACATCGGCGAGCCGGGCCGCTACGTCGAGCAGATCGTCGACGAGAGCTGGACCGAGCACCTGCGCCGCTTCAACCGCGCGACCGCCGCCGACATGGCGCTGCGCGAGCGCCGGCTGGCCTTCCACCTGGGCGAATCGCCGCCGGTGGTCACGCGCTACGTCGTGCGCCGCTGATCCACGCAAGCCCCCTGACGCCATGAAGACGACCCAGGTCGCCACGCTGTTCTGCTGCCTGTTCCTCATCGGCTCGGCCGAGGTGGTGGCGGGCCCGATGATGGGCGCGATGAGCGCCGACCTCGGCGTGCGCTCGAGCGCCATCGCCTACCTGCCGGCCGCCTACGGTCTCGCCTATGGCGCCTTCGCGCTGATCGCCGGGCCGCTGTCGGACCGCTGGGGCCGCCGGCGGCCGCTGCAGGCCGGGCTGCTGGGCTTCGCGCTGCTCAGTGCCGCGCTCCCGAGCGCGCCGAGCCTGGCGGTGGCGATCGTGCTGTCGGCGCTGGCGGGGCTGTGCGCGGGTCTGATCCAGCCCAATGCGCTGTCGCTGGTGGCCGACGAATCGCCGCCCGAGCAGATCGGCCGCCGGCTGAGCCATGTGTTCGTCGGCCTGATGCTGGCCTTCGTGCTCACGCCGGTGGTGGCCGGCTGGCTGAC
>NZ_JBZAYE010000171.1:0-12768 GCF_058244205.1 Variovorax sp. 20P10.2.4 | reverse complement strand
CACGGCCGGCACGAACAGCGTGCGGATCACCGCCAGCTTGGGTGCGACCGCGGTGTTGTTCTGGTCGAGCTGCAGCGCCTTGCTGTAGGCCTGGCTCGCGAGCCGCGCATAGAGATCGCCGAGGTTTTCCTGGGCGGTGGCGTAGCTCGGATTGGTGCGGATCGCGCTCTCGAGGGCGTTGCGCGCCTTGTCGAACTGGTTCTGGCTCGCGTAGATGACCGCGAGGTTGTTGTAGGGCTCGGGCAGCTCGGGGGCGTCCTGCGTGAGCTGGGTGAAGGCGGCGATCGCCTCGGCACGCTTGCCGGTGTCGAGCTGGATCACGCCCTTGAGGAAGCGCATCTGCGGGTCACGCGGCTTGTCCTTCAGGAAGGCGTCGGCCTTGGTCGAAGCTTCCTCGAGCTTGCCGGCCTGCATCAGGCGGTCGACTTCCTCGTGCTCGGGCGCCGCCAGCGCGGGCAGGGCCGTGGCGCCGACCGCGGCGGCCAGGAACAGGGCGCGCACGACGGGCGTCAGGCTGAAAGGAGTGCGCAGGGAGCTCTTGGGCATGGCGGCGAGGCCTCGTGAGGGAGAGGAAAGGGGATGCGCCCGGGATTGTAAGTGGGGCGGTTAACCTTCAGACACACCGAGCGCGTCGCTGCGGCGTGCCTGCAACGCCGTTTCATTCCCCGCGGCATCGACCACCGGAAACCGTGGGGCCGGGCCTTTCACGCCGCGCCGCGTTCCTGCCCGCTGTCCGCCGGCGCCAGCCCATGGCCCGGCGCCGGCCGCAGCAGGGCCGGGAAATGCATGTCGCGGTAGGCCACGAAGCGGCTGCCGCGCGCCAGCCGGTAGCCCCACCAGACCGCCACGAACAGCACCAGCCCGATGTAGGTCGAGAACACGCCGATCCAGTCGATGCGCCCGCCCGTGAAGGCGGCGTAGTTCTGGCCCAGCGTGACCACCAGGCACAGGCCGAAGGCGAACAGCGGCCCGTAGGGGAAGAAGGGCGAGCGGTAGGGCAGCAGCGACAGGTCCAGCCCCTGCGCCATCATTCCCTTGCGGAAGCGGTAGTGGCTCACCGCGATGCCGAGCCAGGCCACGAAGCCGGTCATGCCCGAGAGGTTCAGCAGCCACAGGTACACGCCCTGGCTCTCCGACAGCGAGGTCAGGAAGCACAGCGCACCCACGGCGGTGGTCGCGAGCAGCGCGTTGAGCGGCACGCCCGCGCGCGTGAGCCGCGCGAAGCAGCGCGGCGCGCGGCCGTCCTTCGCGAGGTTGAACAGCATCCGGGTCGAGGCATACATGCCCGAGTTGCCGGCCGACAGCACGGCCGTGAGGATCACCGCGTTCATCACGCTGGCCGCGAAGGCCAGCCCGGCGTGGCGGAACACCAGCGTGAACGGGCTCACGCCGATCGCGTGGAGGTCGGTCTTGATCAGGTTCGGGTCGGTGTAGGGAATCAGCACGCCGATCACGCCGATCGCCAGCACGTAGAACAGCAGGATGCGCCAGAACACCTGGCGCACCGCGCGCGGGATGTTCTTCGCGGGGTTGGCCGATTCGCCGGCCGCCACGCCGATCAGCTCGGTGCCCTGGAACGAGAAGCCCGCGATCATCGCCACGCCGATCATCGCGGGCAGGCCGCCCACGAAGGGCGCGTCGCCGAGCGTGAGGTTGCCGAAGCCCGCGGGCCGGTCGCCGCGCAGGATGCCGAAGATCATCAGCACGCCGACCACCACGAAGGCGATCACCGTCACCACCTTGACCAGTGCGAACCAGAACTCGGCCTCGCCGAAGCCGCGCACCGAGATCGCGTTGAGCAGGAACATCAGCCCGAGGAACAGCGCGCTCCACAGCATGGCCGGCGTGCCCGGGAACCAGTACTGCATCACCAGCTGCGCGGCCGCGAGCTCGACCGCGATGGTCACGGCCCAGTTGTACCAATAGTTCCAGCCGAGCGCGAAGCCGAAGCCCTCGTCGACGTAGAGCGCGCCATAGGTCGCGAACGAGCCCGACACCGGCATGCAGGCCGCGAGCTCGCCGAGGCTGGTCATGAGGAAATAGACCATCGCGCCGATCAGCAGGTAGGCCGCGAGCGCGCCGCCCGGGCCGGCCTGCGACACGGTGGCGCCCGAGGCCACGAACAGGCCGGTGCCGATCGAGCCGCCGATGGCGATCATCGTCAGGTGGCGCGTGCCGAGCGCGCGGCGCAGCGTGGGTTCCTCGGCGGCGGTGCGCGAGGCGAGGGTGGGCGCGGTGGAGTCCGTTGCCATGTCGTTGTGTTCTCCCGTATGAGCCCGCGCGGCCCGTGAGGCCCGCGCGAGGTGGCGGCGATCATAAGTGCGGCCCCGCGCGCACCCCGCGTCGCCCCGGGGTACGGCCGCGGGGCCCGCACAGTACAGTCCCGCCATGGACCGCCTCCAGAGCATCGAAGCCTTCGTGCGCGTCGCGCAGACGCAGAGTTTTGCGGAGGCGGCGCGCCAGCTCCGGGTGGCGAACTCGGTGGTCACCACGCGCGTCAAGCAGCTCGAGGAGTTCCTCGGCGCGCCGCTGTTCCACCGCAGCACGCGCGTGGTGCGGCTCAGCGACGTGGGCCAGGCCTTCCTGCGCGACTGCGTGGAGCTCGTGGGCCGCGCCAACGACATCGTCGACCAGATGCGCGATGCGCGCGGCACCCCCTCGGGCGTGCTGCGCGTGCATGCGCTCACTGGCATGGTGCTCGGGCGCTTCGCCTCGCTGCTGCGCGAGTTCCACACCACCTATCCCGACATCCACCTCGAGCTGATCGTGAGCGACGCGGTGGTCGACCCGGTCAAGGCCGGCGTCGATTGCGCGCTGCAGATCTTCCCGGCCGCCTCCGAGGAACTGGTGTCGCGCCCGCTGTTCCCGGTGCGCCGGCTGCTGTGCGCCACGCCCGAGTACCTCGAGCGCCACGGCACGCCCGCGACCCCGCGCGAGCTGCACCGCCACAAGCTGGGCCTGTACTCGGGCTATCCCACGCGCGACCGCTGGACCTTCCACCACCAGGGCGAGCAGACCACCATCTACCTCGCGGCCGCGCTGCTGACCAACAGCGTGCACCTGCTGCGCGAGTACGCGCTCGAGCATGCGGGCATCGTCTGCCTGCCCACGCTGGTGGCGGGCGACGCGATCGCGCGCGGCGAGCTGCGCGTGGTGCTGCCCGAGCACCAGCTCTCGTCGTTCTCGCTGAGCGCGGTCTATGCGGGCACCTCGCGCAACGCGCTCAAGCTGCGGCTGTTCATCGAGCACATCGCGACCCGCTTCACGCGCGTGCCGCCCTGGGACGCCACGCTGATCGAGCGCGGAATGATCCCGGCCGAACTGATCGAGTGAGGGCGCGCGTTCCCGGGTAAACCCCAGCGATTATTCGGAGTCTGCGAATAATCCTCTTCCAATCTGGTCCCTACCGGCCCCCCCGGTTGTTTCCTAGAGTTCGGTCCAAGCCAGAACCAAGGAGACCGCCATGACCCAGACCGCCCAGACCCACCAAGTCCACGAAGGGCCCGCCTACCGCACCCGCTTCGGTTCGCTCGCCCACTACGAGAAAGGCCACGTCGAGCCGATCGCCGACGACGTGCGCCACTACGCCTTCTCCAATTGCTTCGAGATCGCGAACAACAGCCGGCCCTACGAGAAGGTGGTGTTCGGCCAGAACCAGATCTACGTGCTCGAGACCCTGCGCGCCGAGGGCGACTCGCCCTGGTTCACCTGCGCGCACGACGAGTTCGCGCTGGTGATGGACGGCGAGGTCGAGGTGCACCTGGTGCAGCTCGATGCGGCCCAGAAGGTGGCCGACCCCGAGAAGAACGGCGCCGTGCGGGTCGAGGGCGAGCCGCGCGGCAAGAAGATGGGCTGGATGAAGCTCTCGCGCGGCCACCAGGGCCTGCTGCCGAAGAACACCGCCTACCAGTTCCGCAGCGCACGCCCCGGCGTGATCGTGCTGCAGACCTGCAAGGGCGAGCTGTCGGTCGAGAAGTGGGCCGAGATCTGCCAATCGCACTGAATGAACGAGGAGCACACGCCATGAACGCACCCGCAGAACTCGCCCGAGTCATCGCCTCGCAACCCGACGCCACGCTCGGCTACAAGGACTTCTCGCTCGGCAGCTTCCGCTTCCGCCGCGACGAGTATTTCGTCCACATCGGCTGGCAGACCCGCGACGGCCGCCCGATGAGCCACACCATGGATGCTGGCAACTACCTGCGCGCGCTGATGCGCGACGTGGCCTGGGGCTTCTTCTACGGCTGGGTCAATTTCGACGACGTGTTCGGCACCGTCAACCACTACGACTCGGTCGACCTCTATGCCGGCAGCTTCAACGGCACGATGAAGGATGCGGGCATCGACCTGCTCGAGAACTTCCCGAGCGCCCAGATCCGCGCCACCTTCGAGGCCATGCTCGACGACTGGACCAACCAGAGCTTCGATCCCTTCGCCGCGCCGCAGGAGACCGGCTCGCCCTACGGCCGCAAGAACGGCAACAACACGGCCAAGATCACGCGGGCACGCGAACTCGCCACGCGCTGCGTGGGCCTGAAGGGCGACCTCGACCTGCGCAGCGACGAGCGCGGCGCGCCGGTCAACCGCGCCTTCGCCGACGTGCCGCAGGACCAGCCCGAGCTGCATCCCGAGCCCGGCTTCGAGAACGAAGTGCATGCCTTCAATCTCTTCGGCTTCCTGAGCCGCTCGCAGGTGACCTGGAACCCGAGCTTCACCTCGGTGGTCAAGCACAGCTACATGTGCCCGACGACCGAGGAGCACATCCTGCCGATCATCCACGGCAACGACCGCGTCGAGTGGTTCTTCCAGATGACCGACGAGATCCACTGGGACTGCGGCGACAAGAACACCGGCAAGCCGATGGCGCGCGTGATCATGAAGGCCGGCGACATGGCCGCCATGCCCGCCTACTGCCGCCACCAGGGCTTCAGCCCCAAGCGCTCGATGCTGCTGGTGTGGGAGAACGGCTCGCCGAGCCTGGTGTACGAGATCCAGAAGGGCGAGAGCCCGGAGATCCCGGTCCAGTTCTGACCGGGTTCCCTTCCTTCCCAACGTCCCATCCAACTCTCCCCCGCGGGGGAGGGAGAGGAAACGCATGCCTGCTTCGTCCATCCGCCACCAGCTCTTCATCGACGGCCGCTTCGTCGACGCCGAATCGGGCGAGACCCTCGCCACCCTGAACCCGCACGACAACACGCCGATCGTCGATGTCGCGCTCGCGGGCAAGGCCGACGTCGACAAGGCCGTCGCCGCCGCGAAGCGTGCGTTCCCGGCATGGAGCCGCATGGCCGCCGCCGACCGCGGCCGCATCCTGCTCAGGCTCGCCGACCTGATCGAGGCCAACGCCGAGGAGCTCGCGCGCCTCGAATCGCTGGACACCGGCCACCCGATCCGCGATTCGCGCCGCCTCGACGTGCCGCGCACGGCCGCGTGCTTCCGCTACTTCGGCGGCATGGCCGACAAGTTCCAGGGCGAGACCATTCCGGTGGAAGAGGGCTTCCTCAACTACACGCTGCGCGAGCCCGTGGGCATCGTCGGCCAGGTGGTGCCGTGGAACTTCCCGCTGATGTTCACGAGCTGGAAGATGGCGCCCGCGCTCGCGGCCGGCAACTGCATCGTGATGAAGCCGGCCGAGATCACGCCGCTGAGTTCGCTGCGCATCGCCGAGCTGATGGCCGAGGCCGGCCTGCCGCCCGGCGTGGTCAACATGCTGCCGGGCCTGGGCAGCGTGGCGGGCCAGTACATCGCCGAGCATCCCGAGATCGCGAAGATCGCCTTCACCGGCAGCACGGCAACGGGCCGGCGCATCGTGCAGGCCAGCGCGGGCAACCTCAAGAAGGTGCAGCTCGAGCTCGGCGGCAAGGGGCCCAACATCGTGTTCGAGGACGCGAACCTGCAGGCCGCCGTCAACGGCAGCGCCTGGGCCATCTTCCACAACCAGGGCCAGGCCTGCATCGCGGGCTCGCGGCTGATGCTGCACGAGCGGATCGCCGACGAATTCCTCGCGCAGTTCGTTCCGCTCGCCAAGTCGATCCGCCTCGGCAATCCGCTCGACGAGACCACCGAGATGGGCCCGCTGACCAGCGCCCAGCATCGCGAGCGCGTGCTGGGTTACGTCGAGGTCGCGCAGGGCGAGGGCGGCGAGCTGCTCGCGGGCGGCCGGTCGCCGGGCGGCGATCTCGCCAGGGGCTGCTATGTCGAGCCCACCGTGATGCGCGCGAAGTCGTACCGAGACCGCGTCGCGCAGGAGGAGGTCTTCGGCCCCTTCGTCACCGTGCTGACCTTCAAGGACGACGAGGAGGCGATGCGCATCGCCAACGGCACCGACTACGGCCTGGGCTCCGGCCTGTGGACGAAGGACCTGCAGCGCGCCCACAAGGTGGCGCGCGAGCTGCACGCCGGCATGGTCTGGATCAACAGCTACAAGCGCGTGAACCCCGGCTCGCCCTTCGGCGGCGTGGGCCAGAGCGGCTACGGCCGCGAGATGGGCTTCGACGCGATGCGCGAGTACACGCAGGTCAAGAGCGTGTGGGTCAACGTCGACGCGCGGATACCGCCGCATTTCGCGCGCTGAGTTTCGGCAAGGCGGCATCCGCAGACACAAGAACAGGAGACAGGCATGACATTCAATCGCAGGCAATTCACCCAGGCCACCGCGGCCCTCGTCGCCGCGGGCGCGACACCGCTGGCGTTCGCGGCCGATACGCTCAAGATCGGCTACGTGTCGCCGCAGACCGGCCCGCTCGCGCCCTTCGGCGAGGCCGACAAGTGGGTCATCGACCAGATGAAGGCCGCCTTCAAGGACGGCATCGCGGTCGGCGGCCGCAAGTACGCGGTGCAGATCGTGCTCAAGGACAGCCAGTCGAACCCGAACCGCGCGGGCGAGGTCGCGAACGACCTGATCCTCAAGGACAAGGTGGCGCTGGTGCTCACGGCCGGCACGCCCGAGACCGCGAACCCGGTCAGCGATGCCTGCGAGCTCAACGAGGTGCCCTGCATCTCGAGCGTGGTGCCGTGGCAGCCCTGGTTCTTCGGCCGCAAGGGCGATCCGGCCAAGGGCTTCGACTGGACCTACCACCTGTTCTGGGGCCTCGAGGACGTCATCGCCAACTTCACCAGCGGCTGGAAGACGCTGGCCACCAACAAGAAGGTGGGCGGCCTGTTCCCGAACGACGGCGACGGCAACGCCTGGGGCGACAAGGAGCTGGGCTTTCCGAAGCCGCTCGCGCAGATGGGCTTCACGCTCACCGACCCGGGCCGCTTCCAGAACGGCACGCAGGACTTCAGCGCGCAGATCGCGGCCTTCAAGAAGGAGGGCGTGGAGATCGTGACCGGCGTGGTGATCCCGCCCGATGCCAAGACCTTCCTCACGCAGGCGCGGCAGCAGGGCTTCAAACCGAAGGTGATCACGCTCGGCAAGGCGCTGCTGTTCCCGGGCGCGATCGAGGCGCTGGGCGAGCTCGGCGACGGCCTCTCGACCGAGGTCTGGTGGAGCCCCTCGCATCCCTTCGCGTCGAGCCTCACGAAGCAGAGCGCGAAGGCGCTGGCCGAGGCCTACGAGACCGGCACGAAGAAGCAGTGGACGCAGCCGATCGGCTTCGCGCATGCGCTGTTCGAGGTGGCGGCCAACGCGCTGGGCCGCGCGACGTCGCTCAAGGCCGCCGACGTGCGCGATGCCGTGGCCGCGACCTCGATCCAGTCGGTGGTCGGCCCGGTCAAGTGGGGCGGCCAGGGGCCGTTCAGGAACGTCAGCAAGACGCCGCTGGTGCTCGGCCAGTGGGGCAAGGGAACGAAGTACAAGGTGGAACTCACCCTCGTGAACAACGAGGCCGCGCCGGCCATTCCCACCGGCGGCAAGCTGCGCGCGCTCTGACCGCCATGGCGCTGCTGGCACTGCATGGCGTGAGCAAGTCCTATGGCGCGCTCAAGGTCACCGACGGCATCACGCTCGCGGTGGCCGAGGGCGAGACGCTGGGCATCCTCGGCCCCAACGGGGCGGGCAAGACCACGCTGTTCAACCTGATCTCGGGCGACGTGCGCGCCGACGCGGGCCGGGTCGACTACGACGGCCGCGACGTGACGCGGCTGCGTCCGCACCAGCGCTGCCGCGCCGGTATCGGCCGCAGCTACCAGGTGCCGCAGCCCTTCGGGAACATGAGCGTGTTCGAGAACCTCGTGACCGCGGCCTGCTTCGGCGGGCAGCAGACCGAGCGCGAGGCCTGGCGCACGGCGCACGAGGTGCTGGCGCAGACCGGGCTGATGGCGCAGGCGAACGCGCCGGCCGGCGGGCTGCGGCTGCTCGACCGCAAGCGGCTCGAACTCGCGCGCGCACTCGCGACGAAGCCGCGGCTGCTGCTGCTCGACGAGATCGCGGGCGGGCTCACCGAGCCCGAGGCCGCGGTGCTGGTGGGCGAGCTGCGGCGCATCAAGGCGCGCGGCGTGACCATGATCTGGATCGAGCACGTGGTGCATGCGCTGCTGTCGCTGGCCGACCGGCTGTTCGTCATCAACTTCGGGCAGAAGCTGGCCGAGGGCGAACCGCGCGCGGTGATGAACGATCCGGAGGTGCGGCGCGTGTACATGGGGATGGAAGCATGAGCGCGCACCGCATGGCTCCTTCCCCCTCTGGGGGAAGGCTGGGATGGGGGCACGACGGCGCCACCATTCCAACGCCGCCTGCCCCCACCCCGGCCCTCCCCCAGAGGGGGAGGGAGCAAAGACCATGACCGCCTTGCTCACCACCCACGGCCTGCAGGCCTTCTACGGCGATGCCCAGGCCCTGTTCGGCATCGACTTCGCGCTCGCCACCGGCGAGCTCGTCGCGATCATCGGCGCCAACGGCGCGGGCAAGTCGACCTTCCTCAAGAGCCTCACGGGCCTGGTGCGCGCGCCGCGCGAGGCGATCCGTTTCAGGGGCGAGCCCATCGGCGGCCTGCCGCCCGGCGAGATCGTGCGGCGCGGCCTCGCGCTGGTGCCCGAGGGCCGCCGGCTGTTCCCCAGCCTCAGCGTGGAAGAGAACCTGCTGATGGGCGCCACCGCCGGGCGCCCGGGCCCGTGGAACCTGCAGCGGCTCTATGCGCTGTTCCCCATCCTGGCCGAGAAGCGCCGCCAGCCCGGCACCTCGCTGTCGGGCGGCCAGCAGCAGATGGTGGCGCTGGGCCGCGCGCTCATGAGCAATCCCGACGTGCTGCTGTGCGACGAGCTCTCGCTGGGCCTCGCGCCGGTCGTCATCCGCGAGATCTACGCGGCCATGCCCGGCATCACGGCCGAGGGCATGACGGTGGTGATCGTCGAACAGGACGTGACGATGGCGCGCCAGGTCTCGCGGCGCGTCTACTGCTTCCAGGAAGGCCGCGTGTCGCTCGAGGGCCTGTCGGCCGATCTCACGCGTGAGCGGATCGCACAGGCCTATTTCGGCATCGAGGCCGCCCATGCTTGAGACCCTGCTCCAGGGCGTGCTGCTCGGCGGCCTCTACACGCTGTTCGCGCTCGGCCAGTCGCTGATGTTCGGCGTGATGCGGCTCACGAACACGGCGCAGGGCGACTTCATCATCCTCGGCGCCTTCGCGGTGATCGCGGGCGTGTCGCTGGCCGGCGCCGCGGCGCCGTGGCTGGTCGCGCTCGCGGTGCTGCCCGTGGCCTTCGGCTTCGGCTACGCGCTGCAGCGCTGGGTGCTCAACGGCACGCTGGGCAAGGACCCGCTGCCCTCGCTGGTCGTCACCTTCGGTCTGTCGATCGTGATCCAGAACCTGCTGCTCGAGCTGTTCTCGGCCGACCCACGCGCCATCGAGACCGGCGGCCTCGGCACGCGCGGCCTGGCGCTCGGCGAATCGCTGTCGCTCGGCGTGCTGCCGCTGATCGTGCTGGCCGTGGCGCTCGCGGCCACCGGCGCGCTGCAATGGCTGTTCGCGCACACGGCGCTGGGCCGGTCGTTCCGCGCCGTGTCGGACGACCGCGAGATCGCCGAGCTCATGGGGCTCGATGCGAAGAAGGTCTATGCCTTCGCGACCGCCATCGCCTTCGTGCTGATCGCCGTCGCGGGCGCGCTGCAGGGCATGCGCACCACGGTGTCGCCCTCGGACGGCCCGCTGCTGCTGCTGTTCGCCTTCGAGGCCGTGATCATTGGCGGCATGGGCTCGTTCTGGGGCACGCTGGCCGGCGCCATGATCCTCGGCATCGCGCAGCAGGTCGGCTTCCGCCTCGATCCGGGCTGGGGCATCTGGTTCGGGCACATCGTGTTCCTCGCGGTGCTCGTGTTCCGGCCGCAGGGCCTGCTTCCCAAGACACGCGGATGACGCCGATGACGACCCCCGCCACCCCTTCCTTCGTCGCGGTCGAGCGCGCCACCGCCGCGAGCCGCGGCGCCCTCGTCGTCGGCATTGCGCTGGTGCTCGTCGCCGCCAGCCTGCCCTTCTGGGGCGAGTCGAGCTGGATGCGCGAGTTCGTAGAGATCGCCTGCTACTTCATCTTCGCGATGATGTGGAACCTGCTCGCGGGCTATGGCGGCATGGTCAGCATCGGGCAGCAGGCCTTCTTCGGCTTCGGCGGCTACGCGATGCTGGTGCTCGGCAACTTCGCGGGGCTCAACCCCTTCGTCGCGATCCCGCTCGGCGCGCTGGCCGCGGGGCTGGTCGCGATTCCGGTCTCCTTCATCGCGTTCCGGCTCTCGGGCGGCTACTTCGCGATCGGCACCTGGGTCATCGCCGAGGTGTTCCGCCTGAGCTTCGCCAACGTGTCGGCGGTGGGCGGCGGCTCGGGCACCACGCTGACGGCGCTGCGCGGCATCGACAAGGCCACGCGCGAAAGCGTCACCTACTGGATGGCGCTGGGCTGCGTGGTGGCGGCGGTGGCGCTGGTCTACCTGTTCCTGCGCAGCAAGCGCGGCCTGGCGCTGCTGGCGATCCGCGACAACGAGGTGGCGGCCGAGTCGCAGGGCGTGCCGGTGGCGCGCATGAAGCTCGCCGTGTACGGGGTCGCGGCCTTCGGCGCGGGGCTCGCGGGGGCGCTGTACTTCGTCGGCAACCTGCGCATCAGCCCCGACGCGGCCTTCAGCGTCAACTGGAGCGCGTTCGCGATCTTCATGGTGGTGATCGGCGGCATCGGCCGCATCGAAGGGCCGCTGGTCGGTGCGCTCGTCTTCTGGGCGCTCAACAAGTTCCTCAGCGACTACGGCACCTGGTACCTGCTGGGGCTCGGGCTGCTCGCGATCGTGGCCACGCTGTTCTTCAAGCAGGGGCTGTGGGGCTTCGCGCAGCAGCGCTGGGGCTGGTCGCTGTTTCCCACGCAGCGCAGGCTGGTCGCCAGGGAACCGTGATTTCGCGCTGCGATGCAGCATTCATGTAACTATCTGTTTACAATTGTTGCTCCGCCGCTTACATCCGGAGTTCCTCCCGTGACGATCACCAAACGCCGCCTGCTCGAGGGCGGCGCCGCCGCGCTGGCCGCCTCCCTCCTTCCCCAGGGTGCCTGGGCCCAGGACAAGCCGCGCGCCGGCGAAGCCGCCTGGCCCACCAAGCCCGTGAAACTGCTGGTCGGCTTCCCGACCGGCGCCTCGCCCGACCTGCTGGCCCGTGCCATCGCCGAGCCGCTCTCGAAGCTGCTGCGCCAGCCCGTGCTGGTCGAGAACAAGCCCGGCGAGAGCGGCAACATCGTGGCCGACCAGGTCGCCAAGGCCACCGACGACCACACCATCGGCGCGCTGATCAACGGCAACCTCACGATCGCGAAGCTGCTCAACCCCAAGCTCTCCTTCGATCCCGAGAAGGACTTCGCGCCGGTCGGCATGGTCGGCACCGCGCCGCTGGTGCTGGCCGTGTCGGGCAATGCCACCGGCAAGACCGCGGCCGACCACCTGCTGTGGGTGCGCAACCTCGGCAGCGGCGGCAAGTACGGCACGCCGGGCGTGGGCACGGTGGGCCACCTGGGCATGGAACTGCTCAAGAGCCGCTCGGCCATCACCGCGCAGCACAAGCCCTACACCGGCAATCCGCAGGTGATCGCGGGCCTGCTCGCGGGCGAGATCCAGCTCGCGCTGCTGCCGCCCGCGCTCGCGATGCCGCACGTGCGTTCGGGCAAGCTCAAGGCCATCGGCGTGACCTCGCCCGAGCGCAGCCCGCTGGTGCCCGAGCTGCCGACCATCCGCGATGCCGACGTGCGCGGCGCCGACCTCGAGATCTGGACCGCGCTGGCCGCTCCCGCGGGCATGAACAAGGGCGCGCTGGCCAGGCTCAACGCGGCGCTGGTCGAGGTGATCAGCACGGACGAGGTGCGCGAGGCGCTGCTCAAGACCGGCTGGCAGGCCCAGCCGGGTTCGCCCGACGCGCTGGCGCGCCGCATGCGCGCCGACACCGCGCGACTGGGCGGCGTGATCCTGATGAAGGGCATCCACGCCGAGGGTTGAGCCGCGCCTGTGGCATGCTGGCCGGTCCTTTCCCGGACCGACCCGGCATGAGCGAGCGCCTTTTCCTCCACCTCGACGACGGCCCCCTGCTCGGGCCGCCCGTGGACGCGCCCGGCGGCACGGTGCGCTCCTTCACCGCCAGCGCGCCGCTGCGCCCGCATGTCGCCCACATCCTCGTGTACCGCGAGCGCTTCGCCGAGGGCGAGGAGGTGCTCGAGCGCGTGCTGCCCGACGGTGCCGCGCGGCTGGTCTTCAACCTCGGCGATGCGCCCTCGGCCAATGGCGCCGAGGGGCTGGCCGTCGAGGCCATCGGCGCCTCGGCCGAGGCCGTGCTGGTGCGGCTGCGCAAGCGCATGGAAGGCCTGTCG
>NZ_JBZAYE010000170.1:0-12770 GCF_058244205.1 Variovorax sp. 20P10.2.4 | reverse complement strand
CGCCTCGGCCACAGCGGGATCGACGACCGCCGGCGCGGGGGACCCGTCATCGGACGCGTTCGGCGTGCGTGGCGAGCGGCTGTACATGGCGGGCCTGCGCATGGGGTGGACCTCCGGCAAAAGGGGTGTCGCGTGATGAAAGCCACAGTAGCACGCTTTCTTCTGCCTTGCATCCCTTCGGGCATCATCGCGCGATGGCTCGTTTCGTCGACACCCACTGCCACCTCGATGCGCCCGAATTCGGTGCGGAGATGCCCGCGATCCGGACCCGCGCGGCCGAGCGCGGCGTCGCGCTGTGCGTGATCCCGGCCGTGGCCGCCTTCAATTTCGCGACCGTGCGCGAGCTCGCGGAGCGCCAGGGCGACGCCTATGCGCTGGGCATCCATCCGCTGTGCACGGGCGATGCCAAGGAGGAGGACCTGGCCCTGCTTGACGCCGAGCTGGGCGCGCGGCGCGGCGACCCGCGGCTGGTGGCGGTCGGCGAGATCGGGCTCGACTACTTCGTCGAGCACCTCGACGACGACAAGCAACAGCACTTCTTTCACACTCAGTTGCAATTGGCGCGCAAGCACGGGCTGCCGGTGCTGATCCATGTGCGGCGTTCGGTCGACAAGGTGCTCAAGCATCTGCGGCAGACCGCCGGCGGGCAGCCCTGGCGCGGCATCGCGCATGCCTTCAACGGCAGCGAGCAGCAGGCGCAAGCCTGCATCGCGCTCGGGCTCAAGCTGGGCTTCGGCGGCGCCGTGACCTTCGAGCGCGCGCTGCAACTGCGCCGGCTCGCGGCCACCTTGCCGATCGAGGCGCTGGTGATGGAAACCGACGCGCCCGACATCCAGCCGCACTGGCTCTACCGCACGCAGGCGCAGCGCGACGCGGGCGAGGCGCAGGGCCGCAACGAGCCCGGCGAGCTGCCGCGCATCGCCGACGTGGTGGCTCGGTTGCGCGGCATCGGGGTCGATGAACTGGCCGAAAAAACCACGCGAAATGCCATCGAAGCGATGCCGAAGCTCCAAAGTCTGCTGGACCTGTCGGAGGGGTCCTTACTCAGGTCGTAGGCCAATGCCTTGACTTGGGTCCAAGTGCTTTCCAGGCCTGCATTTGCTGTCATCCTTGAACCGTGGAGCTTCGTTGGACAGGGGTGACGACCTTCGTCACCGATGTCGAACGACACCGGCTCCCAGCATTTCATCCAAGAAAAGGAGTTCATCCATGAAAGCAACTTTCGCTCGCACCCTTCCCGTCGTGCTCGCACTGGCATTCGGTGCCGTGGGCATCTCCGCCGTGGCGCAGACCACCGCCCCGGCAACGGCCGAACCCACGACCACCGAGAAGGTGAAGGAAGCCGGCAAGGACGCCTACGACGCGACCAAGGACACCACCAAGCGCGCCGTGAACGCGACCGAGCGCGGCGCCGAGAAGGCCTGGGACGCGACCAAGCGCACGACCAAGAAGGCCGCCAACGCGACCGAGTCGGGCGCCGAAAAGACCTGGGACGCGACCAAGAAAACCACCAAGAAGGCGACCCACGCCACCAAGAAGGCCGCCACCAAGACCGGTGAAGTGGTCGAGAACGCCGGCCACAAGACGGCCGACGGCATGCGCAGCACGGGTCACGCCATCGGCGAGAAGATCCCGGGCACGGCCGAGAACGAAGCCGCCAAGAAGTAAGTACGCAAGCAGGCCGTCGCGCCGCGACCGCAACGAAAACCCGCCTCGGCGGGTTTTCTTTTGGGCGCGCTCAGGCCGGCTTGGGTGCCGTGTCCGGCGCCGTGCGATGCAGCACCGGCGTCTCGGGCGTCGGGTAGCCGGCCGCGCCGAAGGTCTTCACGATCGCCTTGTGGGTGTCGAAGTAGACCTGCCAGTAGTGGTCGGTGTGGGTATAGGGCCGCACCGCCAGCAGCGGCCCCTCGGGCGTGAACTGCAGGATCTCGACGTCGGGCGGCGGCTGCGTCGCCACGTTGGGAATGGCCTGCACGGCCTGGCGCAGCAGCTCGATGGCCTGGTTCACGTCGACGCCGTTGGCCACCTTGGCCGTGGTGTCGACGCGCCGAAAGGCGAGGGTGCTGAAGTTCTGGATGGTGTCGGAGAGCACCTTGTTGTTGCCCACCGTGGCGGTCACGTTGTCGGGCGTGATCAGCGTGGTGCCGAACAGCCCGAGCTCCTGCACCGTGCCGTTCACGCCGCCGATGGTCACGTAGTCGCCCACCTTGTACGGCCGCAGCACCTGCAGGAACACGCCGGCCGCGAAGTGCGTGAGCAGCCCGCCCCAGGCGGTGCCGATCGCCAGCCCCGCGCCCGCGAGCAGCGCCGCGAAGGAGGTGGTCTTGACGCCGAACATGTCGAGGATCGCGAGGATCAGCACGATGTTCAGCAGCACGCTGAGGATCGACACCAGGTAGTGGCTCAGCGTCGGATCGACGCGCCGACCGCGCTCGAGGCCAACGCGCACGAAGCGCAGCGCGAATCCGATCAACCAGCGGCCCACCAGCCAGGCGGCGATCGCGCCGAGCACCTTGAGGCCAAAATCGGCGCCTTGCGTACTGAGAAAAGTCCAGACGGCTTCCGTGTTCATGAATCTCCATCCTCCGGTACAGGCGCGGTGACTCGATCCAAACCCCAAAAACCTTCGACCCGGTCCGACCGCGCCCCCATTCACAAACGAGCAGCGGCGGAACCCGCCGTTGCGGCAGCGGGCGCCGTGCTCACGGGGCTGGCACCGATCGTCTCGCCCGCCACCGTGGTGTTGATCCTCGGCAGCTTTCCGGGCGCGAGATCGCTGGAACAGCGGCAGTATTATGCGCACCCGCAAAACCAGTTCTGGAAAATCTTGCAAGCCCTGTGGCCCCACGACCCGCTCCCCACGGGAGCAGACAGCTATCAAAAACGTAGCGATTGGCTGCTGGCGCACGGCCTCGGCGTGTGGGATGTCTATGCGGCCTGCGAGCGCGAAGGCAGCCTCGACTCGGCGATCCGCGCGGCTGTGCCCAACGACATCGCGGCGCTGCACCTGCCGAAGCTGGCGGCCGTGGCCCACAACGGCGGCGAGAGCTTCAAGCACGCCCGGCACACCCGAACCCTCGGCGTGCCGGTTTACCCACTGCCTTCCACCAGCCCGGCCAATGCGTCGTGGAGCTTCGAGCGCAAGCTCGCCGCATGGCGCGAGGTCTTCTCTGTCCATGGACTGGTCTGATGGCCGCACGCAAGCAATCCACTTCCCGCCTTCCCGCCGAACTGCCCGAGGTCAACTTCTCCGACTGGGGCGACATCCGCTACCTGCACCTGGGCACCGAATGGGTCCAGGGCTCGATGAAGCTGGACGCGCCCTACGAGATCGAGCTCGAGTACGTGCAGCGCATGATGGCCTGGCTGCTGTTCGTCGACGGCACCGGCATCGGCAACCGCCATGCGATGCAGCTCGGCCTGGGCGCGGCCACGCTCACCAAGTTCTGCCGCAAGACCTTGCGCATGCGCACCACCGCGGTCGAGCTCAACCCGCAGGTGGTGTCGGCCTGCCGCGGCTGGTTCAAGCTGCCGCCTGACGACGCCAAGCTGCGCGTGGTGATCGCCGACGCGGCCGAGGAGATCCGCCGACCCGAATGGCAGGGCACGGTCGATGCGCTGCAGGTCGACCTCTACGACCACGAGGCCGCGGCGCCGGTGCTCGACAGCGAGGACTTCTATGCCGACTGCCGCGCCCTGCTCACCGAGGACGGCGCGATGACGGTCAACCTCTTCGGCCGCTCGTCGAGCTACGAACGCAGCCTCGAGAAGATCCAGGCCGCCTTCGGCGCCGACGCGGTCTGGGCCTTCAAGCCGACGCGCGAGGGCAACACGGTGGTGCTCGCGCAGCGCCAGCCCAGCCGGCCCAAGCGCGAGGCGCTTGCCGAGCGTGCCCAAACCATCCAGACTCGCTGGGGCCTGCCCGCGCCCAAGTGGCTGCGGGTCTTCAAGCCGGTCCTTTCCATCTGAATCCATGAGCGCCGTTCCCGCTTCCGCCGCACCGGCCACCCGCCCCGAAGGGCCGCTCGAGCTGCGTCGCCTGATCGAATGGCTGGCCGCCGACGGCGTGATCTCGCCAATGGAAGCCAAGCGCACCATCGCGCGCTGCGCCCAGGCCGAGAGCCGCCAGCATCCGCTGGTGCGGCTGGCCAATGTCGCGATGACGCGCGAGAGCGACAACAAGCCGCTCGACCTCGAGATGCTCGCGCAGTGGCTCGCGGGCCGCGCGGGCCTGTCCTATCTGCGCATCGATCCGCTCAAGGTCGACGTGGGCAAGGTGGCCGACACCATGAGCGCGGCCTATGCCGAGCGCCACAAGGTGCTGCCGGTGCAGGTGCTGCCCAACGAGGTGGTGGTGGCCACGGCCGAGCCCTTCCTCACCGACTGGATTTCCGAGGTCGAGCGCCAGTCGCGGCGCACGGTGCGGCGCGTGGTCGCGAACCCGGCCGAGATCCAGCGCTACACGGCCGAGTTCTTCGCGCTCGCGAAGTCGGTGCGCGCGGCGCAGAAGGCCGGCGGCAACACCGGCGGCGCGAGCTTCGAGCAGCTGGTCGAGCTCGGCAAGAGCAACAAGCAGCTCGATGCCAACGACCAGAGCGTGGTGCAGGTGGTCGACTGGCTGTGGCAGTACGCCTTCGACCAGCGCGCGAGCGACATCCACCTCGAGCCGCGCCGCGACCAGGGCGTGATCCGCTTTCGCATCGACGGCGTGCTGCATCCGGCGTACCAGATGCCGATGGGCGTGATGAACGCGATGGTCGCGCGCATCAAGCTGCTGGGCCGCATGGACGTGGTGGAGAAGCGCCGTCCGCTCGACGGCCGCATCAAGACCCGCAACACGCGCGGCGAAGAGGTCGAGATGCGGCTGTCGACCCTGCCCACCGCCTTCGGCGAGAAGATGGTGATGCGGATCTTCGATCCCGACACCGCGGTCAAGGACCTCGATGCGCTCGGCTTCGCGCAGCACGATGCGCAGCGCTGGGAGCAGCTCGTCACGCGGCCCAACGGCATCATCCTCGTGACCGGCCCCACGGGCTCGGGCAAGACCACCACGTTGTACTCCACGCTCAAGCGCGTGGCGACCGAGGAGGTCAACGTCAGCACCGTCGAGGACCCGATCGAGATGATCGAGCCCGCGTTCAACCAGACGCAGGTGCAACCGCAGCTCGACTTCGGTTTCACCGAGGGCCTGCGCGCGCTGATGCGGCAGGACCCGGACATCATCATGGTCGGCGAGATCCGCGACCTCGCGACCGCCGAGATGGCGGTGCAGGCCGCGCTGACCGGCCACCTCGTGTTCAGCACCCTGCACACCAACGACGCGCCCAGCGCCATCACGCGGCTGATGGAACTCGGCGTGCCCTCGTACCTCATCAACGCCGTGATGCTGGGCGTGCTCGCGCAGCGGCTGGTGCGCACCCTGTGCCCGCACTGCAAGCAGCCCGACGACGGCATCACGCGCGAGAAGCTCGAGGCCATCGTCAAGCCGTGGCAGATCACGGGCTCGGTGCGCGCCTACAAGCCGGTGGGTTGCGTCGACTGCCGCATGACCGGCTACATGGGCCGCATGGGCCTGTACGAACTGCTGAGCATCAGCGAGACCTTCCGCTCCGAGGTCACGAAGGAACCGAACCTCTCGGCGCTGCGGCGCCAGGCCGTGGTCGACGGCATGCGGCCGCTGCGCCTCGCGGGCGCGCTGCGCGTGGCCGAGGGCCTGACCACGATCGAGGAAGTGCTGAGCGCGACGCCGCCGCTCGACGCTTGATCGCACCCCGGCGCAGCCCCGCGCCGAATACGAACCACCTACATCCGAGGCGCCTCGTGCACCGGGGTTATCCCTAAGTTCTCGGTAGGTGGAACCCACATGGGGCTGACTTCCACCTGACTCCACAATCCCGCATCGAAATTTGTTCGAGGAGACTGTTCGTGAAAATCAAAAGTCAGAAAGACTTTTTCTCGGGACTGATGTTCACCGTGGTCGGGGTCGCCTTCGCTTGGGGCGCCACCAACTACAGCGTGGGCACCGGTGCTCGCATGGGTCCCGGCTACTTCCCGCTGGTGCTCGGTATCCTGATGGCGGTGATCGGCCTGGGCATCATGTTCAGCGGCATGACCGTCGAAACCACCACGGGCGACAAGATCGGCAAGTGGGCCTGGCGGCAGGTGGTGCTGATCCTCGGCGCCAACCTCGTGTTCGGCATCCTGCTGGGCGGCCTGCCGAGCTTCGGCGTGCCGGCCATGGGCCTGATCATCGCGATCTACGCGCTGGTGATCATCGCCAGCCTCGCGGGCCACGAGTTCAAGTTGCCCAGCGTGCTGATCCTGGCCACCGTGCTGGCGGTCGGCAGCTACATCGCCTTCATCTGGGCGCTCAAGCTCCAGATCCAGGTCTGGCCGACCTTCATCGGCTGAGGACGCAAGCACCATGGAACTCTTTCAAAACCTCTCGACCGGCTTCGGCGTCGCGTTCACTTTCACGAACCTGCTGTACTGCCTGGTCGGCTGCATCCTGGGCACGCTGATCGGCGTGCTGCCCGGCATCGGCCCCGTCGCGACCATCGCGATGCTGCTGCCCGCGACCTACGCGCTGCCCCCGGTGTCGGCCCTGATCATGCTGGCCGGCATCTACTACGGCGCGCAGTACGGCGGGTCGACCACCGCCATCCTGGTGAACCTGCCAGGGGAGTCATCCTCGGTGGTGACAGTGATCGACGGCTACCAGATGGCGCGCAAGGGCCGGGCGGGGCCGGCACTCGCCGCGGCGGGCCTGGGCTCGTTCTTCGCGGGCTGCGTCGGTACGCTGATCCTGGCCGCCTTCGCGCCGCCGCTGACCGAGCTGGCCTTCAAGTTCGGCCCGGCCGAATACTTCTCGCTGATGATCCTGGGCCTGATCGGCGCCGTGGTGCTGGCTTCGGGTTCGCTGCTCAAGGCGATCGCGATGATCGTGCTGGGCCTGCTGCTGGGCCTGGTGGGCACCGACGTGAACTCGGGCGTGGCGCGCTTCAGCTTCGACATCCCCGAACTGACCGACGGCATCGGCTTCGTGGCCATCGCCATGGGCGTGTTCGGCTACGGCGAAATCATCGCGAACCTCTCGCGTCCCGATGAAGAGCGCGAAGTGTTCACCGCCAAGGTGAAGGGCCTGTTCCCGACCAAGGAAGACTTCAAGCGCATGGTGCCCGCGGTGCTGCGCGGCACGGCCCTCGGTTCGGCCCTGGGCATCCTGCCCGGTGGCGGCGCGCTGCTGGCGGCCTTCGCGGCCTACACCATCGAGAAGAAGACCAAGCTGAAGCCGGGCGAAGTGCCCTTCGGCAAGGGCAACATCCGCGGCGTGGCGGCTCCCGAGTCGGCCAACAACGCCGGCGCGCAGACCTCCTTCATCCCGCTGCTGACGCTGGGCATTCCGCCCAACGCCGTGATGGCGCTGATGGTGGGCGCGATGACGATCCACAACATCCAGCCGGGCCCGCAGGTGATGACCAGCAACCCCGAGCTGTTCTGGGGCCTGATCGCCTCGATGTGGATCGGCAACGCGATGCTGATCATCCTGAACCTGCCGCTGATCGGCATGTGGATCAAGCTGCTGTCGGTGCCCTACAAGTACCTGTTCCCGGCGATCGTGCTGTTCTGCGCGATCGGCGTGTACTCGACCAACAACAACACCTTCGACATCTGGATGGTGGGCATCTTCGGCTTCGTGGGCTACACCTTCTTCAAGCTCGGCTGCGAACCCGCGCCGCTGCTGCTGGGCTTCATCCTGGGCCCGATGATGGAAGAGAACCTGCGCCGCTCGCTGCTGCTGTCGCGCGGCGACTGGACCGTGTTCATCACGCGCCCGATCTCCGCCGGCCTGCTGGCTGCCGCCTTGCTGCTGCTCGTCATCGTGCTGCTGCCGGCCGTGAAGTCGAAGCGCGAGGAAGCCTTCGTCGAGGAGTGATCGACGACCGCCCGGCACGCGTGCCGGGCTCGCTCCAGCCAACGGCGCCTGCGGGCGCCGTTTGTTTTTTTGGCGAAGGCCGTTCAGCTCTTCGCCGTGCGCGGCTTCAGGTGCTGCCGCGCGATGTCGAGGAAGGCCATCGCGGCCGGGCTCAGCGGATGCTTGGCCAGCCGCACCGCCACCAGCGGGTACTCGAGCACCGGCCGCGTGACCGCGAGCGCGCGCAGGTTCGGCGGCATCAGCACCTCGACGTAGCGCGGCAGCAGCGCCACGCCCGCGCCGGCCTGGATCAGGCCGAAGGCGGTGGAGAGCATCGACACGTGGTGCGCCACCTGCGGGTAGACGTTGGCCACGCTCGAGAGCTGGCGGCTCACCGCGCGCCAGACGTTGGCGTCGGGGTTGACGTGGATGAAGGGCAGGGCGTCGAGCTGCCGCGCCTCGATGCTGCTGCGCTGCGCGAGCGGATGGTCCTCGCGCACGAACAGCGCCATGCGCTCGACGAACAGCGGCTCGGTCGCGAGCTCCGAATGGGCCTGGCCGATGTCGGAGCCGAAGCCGAGGTCGGCCTCCTGCGAGAGGATGCGCGAGATCATCTGCTCGGCGGTGCTGTCGAGCAGCGTGGTGGCGAGCTTGGGGTGCTTGTGCGCGAAGCGCCCGAGCAGCGGCGGCATCAGCGCGCCGGCCGTGAGATGGCCCACCGCCAGCACCACGCGGCCCTCGCGCAACTGCGCCTGCGAGCGGCAGGCATTGACCGACTCATCGATCAGCCGCAGCGCGCGCACGGCCGTGTCGACCATCATCTGGCCGGCATCGGTCATGCGGATGCGGCGCCCGCGCACCACCAGCGGCTGGCCCAGGTCCTCCTCCATGCGCTTGACCAGGTGGCTGATGGCCGGCTGGGTCAGTTGCAGGCTCTCGGCGGCCAGCGTGAAGCTGCCCGTTTCGGCCACCGCCGCGAGCGCGCGAAGCTGCTGCAGCGAAACCTCCTCGGCGGCGATCCGTGCCATAAATTGTGCTCATAGTTGAATAAGCGGGATTATCTGGCTTGATGCGCCTGCGCTGCTTAGCATCGAATGTTCGCCATCTTGCGAAGGGAATCCAGCACCATGCAACGCCACCAGTTTCTCCACGGCCTCGCGGCCGCCTTCGCCGCGCTGTGCCTGGCCGCGCCGGCCACCGGCTTCGCGCAGGGCTACCCGAACAAGCCGATCCGCCTGGTCGTGCCCTTTCCCGCGGCCGGCGCCACCGACCTGTTCGCGCGCACGCTGGGCCAGAAGATGGGCGAGAAGCTGGGCACCACGCTGGTGGTCGACAACAAGCCCGGTGCCGGCGGCGCCATCGGTTCCGACCTCGCGGCCAAGGCCGCGCCCGACGGCTACACGCTGCTGCTGGCCACCACCAGCACGCACTCGATCGGCCCGGCCATCACCAGCCGCCTGCCCTACGACACGGTGCGCGACTTCACGCCGATCGCCCACGTGGGCGACGCGCCGAGCATCATGCTGGTGCCGGTCGACTCGCCCGCGAAGACGGTGCGCGAGTGGATCGACTACGCGAAGAAGAACCCCGGCAAGCTCAACTACGCCTCGAGCGGCAACGGCACCATCGTGCAGCTCACGGCCGAGCTGTTCAAGGCGCAGGCCGGCGTGTTCGTCACCCACATTCCCTACAAGGGCACGGCGCTCGCGATCCCCGACCTGATCAGCGGCAAGGTCGAGGTGCTGTTCGACTCGCTGCCCACCGGCATGCCGCACGTGCGCGACGGCCGGCTGCGCGCACTGGGCGTGACCACGCTCAAGCGCAGCCCGCTCGCGCCCGAACTGCCCCCGATCGCCGACACGCTGCCGGGCTTCGAATCGAACACCTGGTTCGGCTTCTACGGTCCCAAGGGCCTGCCGCCCGACATCGTGGCGCGCGTGAACAAGGCCGCCAACGAGGCGCTGGCCGACCCCGAGGTCAAGGACAAGCTGTCGCGCCTGGGCATCGAGCCCGCCACGGCCGGCACGCCCGAGCAGTTCGCGAAGATGGTGGCCGCCGACGCCGCCAAGTGGAAGAAGATCGTCGTCGAACGCAAGATCACCAACGACTGAAGACACGAGAGCACGATCGCCATGACCGCCCTGAACTTCGATTTCGGCAATCCCTACACCTCCACCCGCATCCCGGTGTTCGCGCGCAACGTGGTGTCGACCTCGCATCCGCTGGCCGCGCAGGCCGGCCTGCGCATCCTGCAGCAGGGCGGCAACGCGGTCGACGCGGCCGTCGCCACCGCGGCCGTCATGACGCTGGTCGAGCCCGTGAGCAACGGCCTGGGCAGCGATGCCTTCTGCATCCTGTGGGACGGCAAGGCACTGCACGGCCTCAATGCCTCGGGCCCCGCGCCCAAGGCCTGGACGCCCGAGTACTTCAAGGCCAAGTACGGCGCCGACGCCACCACGCCGCCGATGCGCGGCATCGACTCGGTCACCGTGCCGGGCGCGGTGCGCGGCTGGGCCGCGCTCAACGAGCGCTTCGGCAAGCTGCCCTTCGCCGACCTGATGGCGCCGGCCATCGACATCGCCGAGCGCGGCTACCTGGTGCCGCCGGTGGTGCAGGGCAAGTGGCTCGCGGCCACGCCGCTGCTGCAATCGCAGCCGGGCTTCGCCCAGGCCTTCCTGCCCTGGGGCCGCGCGCCCGAGGTCGGCGAGCTGTTCCGCTTCGCCGCCGCCGCGCGCGCGCTCAAGGCCATCGCCCGCACGAAGGGCGAGGCCTACTACACGGGCGAGATCGCCGAGGCGCTCGCGAAGTTCTCCCAGGAGCAGGGCGGCGCGCTCACCGTGGCCGACCTCGCGGCCTACCAGCCCGAATGGGTCACGCCGATCTCGCGCGACTACCGCGGCCACACGCTGCACGAGATCCCGCCCAACGGCCAGGGCATCGCGGCGCTGATCGCGCTGGGCATCCTCGAGAAGTTCGACATCGCCTCGCTGCCGGTCGATTCGGTGGAGTCGCAGCATCTGCAGATCGAGGCCATGAAGCTGGCCTTCGCCGACGTCTACCGCTACGTGTCGGAGCGCTCGACCATGGAGGTCACGACCGAGCAGATGCTCGACGATGCCTACCTGGCCTCGCGCGCGCGGCTGATCGATCGCAACAAGGCGCAGGACTTCAAGGCCGGCAACCCCGTCAAGGGCGGCACCATCTACCTCACCGCGGCCGACGAGAGCGGCATGATGGTGAGCTTCATCCAGAGCAACTACATGGGCTTCGGCTCGGGCTGCGTCGAGCCCGAATTCGGCATCAGCCTGCAGAACCGCGGCCACGGCTTCAGCCTCAGGGCCGAGAGCCCGAACGTGGTGGCGCCGGGCAAGCGCCCGTTCCACACCATCATCCCGGCCTTCCTCACCAAGGACGGCCAGCCGGTGATGAGCTTCGGCGTGATGGGCGGCAACATGCAGCCCCAGGGCCACATGCAGACGCTGGTGCGCATGCTCGACTACAAGCAGAACCCGCAGGCCGCCTGCGACGCGCCGCGCTGGCGCTTCAACGCGGGCATGGAGATCAACGTCGAGGCCGCGATGAACCCCGCCACCGTGCAGGGCCTGCGCGGGCTGGGCCACCACCTCGAGGTCATCAACGACTCCTACCAGGACTTCGGTGCCGGCCAGTTCATCTGGCGCGCGGGCGATCCTTCGGTCGAGGGCTACGTGGCCGCCAGCGATCCGCGCCGAGACGGAGCGGCAGCAGGGTATTGAGCTTTCACGCGATGATCGGGGGATGACCAAGACGGCCGCGAGCACCGGCATTCCCCTTCCAGACGGCGCGAAGCGCATCGCGCCCGGCCTCGTCCTCGCCTCGCTGGGCGCGATCGCGTTCAGCGGCAAGGCGATCATCGTCAAGCTGGCCTATCGCCACGGCGTCGATGCCGTGACGCTGATCATGCTGCGCATGCTGTTCGCGCTGCCGCTGTTCGCGCTCATGGCCTGGTGGGCCGGGCGCGGCAAGCCTGCCTTGAGCTTTCGCGACTGGCTCGGCGTGATCGGGCTGGGCTTCTCGGGCTACTACCTCGCGAGCTTCCTCGACTTCGCCGGGCTGGCCTACATCTCGGCCAGCTTCGAGCGGCTGATCCTCTATCTCAATCCCACGCTGGTGCTGTTCTTCGGCTGGGTGCTCTACCGCCGCCGCGTCACGCGGCCGCAGCTCGTCGGCATGGTCATCAGCTACGCGGGCGTGCTGCTGGTGTTCGGCCACGAGCTGCTGGCCGGCGAGAGCAAGGGCGGCGGCCTCGCGGCGGCCTGGGGCGCGTTCCTGGTCTTCCTCAGCGCGGTGAGCTACGCGGGCTACCTGGTCTACAGCGGCGAATTCGTGCAGCGCCTCGGTTCGCTGCGGCTGGTGGGCCTCGCGACCACGGTGGCCTGCCTGTTCTGCCTCGCGCAGTTCGCGCTGCTGCGCCCGCTCGACGCGGCGCTGCAGGTGGCGCCCGAGGTGATCTGGCTGTCGGTGCTCAACGCCACCTTGTGCACGGCGGTGCCGGTGCTGATGGTGATGATGGCCATCGAGCGCATCGGGCCGGCCATCGCCGCCCAGACCGGCATGATCGGACCCCTGTCGACCATCCTCATGGGCGTGGTCATACTCGGCGAACCGTTCACCGCCTGGATCGCCGCCGGCACGGCGCTGGTGATCGCGGGCATCTTCGTTTTCACGCGCAAGGGCCGCTGAGGCCGTCGCGCTTTTCTTCTTTCTCTTCTGGAGTCGAACAAATGGATCTGGGCATTGCAGGCAAGACCGCGCTGGTGTGCGGCGCGAGCAAGGGGTTGGGCTACGGCTGCGCCGAGGCGCTGGTGCGCGAGGG
>NZ_JBZAYE010000017.1:0-31959 GCF_058244205.1 Variovorax sp. 20P10.2.4 | reverse complement strand
CGCGGCGCGGTGCTGATCCTCGACGACGGCCGCAAGGTCGGCGTGCTCTCGCCGCACCTGGTGCCGCGCGTCGCGCTGTGCGATCCCGAGCTCACGCTGGGCCTGCCGCCGATGCTGACCGCCGCCACCGGCATGGACGCGATCGCGCACTGCATGGAGACCTTCATGGCACCGGCCTTCAACCCGCCGGCCGATGGCATCGCGCTCGACGGCCTGCGCCGCGCCTGGCGCCACATCGAACGCGCCACCGCCACGCCCGGCGACCGCGAGGCGCGCCTGAACATGATGAGCGCGTCGATGCAGGGCGCGCTCGCGTTCCAGAAGGGACTGGGCTGCGTGCACAGCCTCAGCCATTCGCTCGGCGGCATCGCGCCGCGCCTGCACCACGGCACGCTCAACGCGATCCTGCTGCCGGCCGTGATCCGCTTCAACGCGCAGGCCGAGTCGATGCGCAAGGACGAGCGCCTCGCGCGCATGGCGCAGGCCATGGGCCTGGGCGGCGACGACGAGGTGGCACCGGCCGTCGCGGCCATGAGTGCGCGCCTCGGCCTGCCCACGGGCCTGGCCGCGCTCGACGTCTCGCCCGGCCTGTTCCCGCGCGTGATCGAAGGCGCGCTCAAGGACCACTGCCACAAGACCAATCCGCGCGAAGCCAGCGTGGCCGACTACCAGGCCCTGCTGGCCGAGTCGATGTAAGCCTCGAAAAGAACACCAGGAGACAACGCCATGCAACGCCGCCGCTTCATCGCATCGACACTGGCCGCCGGCGCGGCCCTGCCCTTCGCCACCGTGCGCGCGCAGACCGCGCCGCTGCCCACCACGCCCGTGCGCATCGTCGTCGGCTTTCCTCCGGGCGGCGGCACCGACGTGATGGCGCGCGTGATGGCGCAGAAGCTCGCCACCCTGTGGGGCGTGCCGGTCACGGTCGAGAACAAGGCCGGCGCGGGCGGCGTGATCGCCGCCGAGTATGTCGCCAAGCAGCCGAACAACGGCACCACGCTGCTGATGACCAACATCAGCAACCATGCGATCGCGCCCGCGCTCTATCCCACGCTGGGCTACGTGGTGGAGCGCGACTTCACGCCGCTGGTGCTGGTGGGCGTCACGCCGAACCTGCTGATCTGCAACCCCTCGAAGCCCGCGCGCACGGTCAAGGACCTGGTGGCGCTGTGCCGCGACAAGCCGGGCACCGTGACCTTCGGCTCCTCGGGCGCGGGCGCCTCGCAGCACCTGGCGATCGAACTCTTCAAGCTGCGCGCGGGCGTCGATGCGCTGCACGTGCCCTACCGCGGCTCGGGCCCGATGCTCACCGACCTGATCGGCGGCCAGATCGACTACAGCTTCGAGACCATGACCTCGGCCACGCCGCACGTGGCCAGCGGCAAGCTGGTGGCGATCGCGCAGACGCGGCCGCGGCGCTCGAAGGCGCATCCCGAGGTGCCCACCGTGGCCGAGCTCGGCTACCCGGGCTTCGATGCCAGCACCTGGTACGGCCTGGTCGGGCCGGCGCAGATGAACGCCGCGATGGTGCAGCGCATGAACGAGGACTTCAACCGCGTGCTCGCCCTGCCCGACGTGGCGGAGAAGCTCGCGAGCTACGGCGCCGAGGACGGCGGCGGCAGCGCCGCGAAGTTCGCCGAGTTCATCGGCACCGAGAAGGAGAAGTGGGCCAAGGTGGTCAAGGAAGCCAAGGTCACGGTCTGAGCGGCGGCCCCCGGAAGGCGCGCGCCTTTCCCGAATTTCAACGACAGGAGACGACAACCATGCACAGGAATTTCAGGTCCCTGGCCGGCGCGCTGCTGGCCGCGCTGCTCGGCCTCGGTGCCGGCGGCGCCGCGGCGCAGGCGCCGGTCAAGCTGCGCTTCAGCCACACCGTGCCCGAGAGCGATTCGCAGCACAAGGCCGCGCTCGAGTTCGCGAAGCGCGTGAAGGAGCGCACCGGCGGCGCGGTGGAGATCCAGGTCTTCGCCAACAGCCAGCTCGGCAACGACGTGACGCTGGTGACCGGCGTGCGCAGCGGCACCATCGACATCGGCGCCACCGGCAACCCCTTCGTGACCGGCCTCGCGCCCAAGCTCAACGCGCTCGACCTGCCCTACCAGTTCGCCGATGCGCAGCAGGCCTACCGCACGCTCGACGGCCCGGTCGGCCGCTCGCTGCTCGACGAGCTCGGCACGCACCAGATCAAGGGCCTGGCCTTCTGGGAGATCGGCTTTCGCAGCCTGGGCAACAACAAGCGGCCGATCAACGGCGCGGCCGACATCAAGGGCCTGAAGATCCGCACCACGCCCAATCCCTCGCACCTCAAGGCCTTCCAGCTGCTGGGCGCGAACCCGCAGCCGATGCCCTTCGCCGAGGTGTTCGGCGCGCTCGAGTCGGGCGCGGTCGACGGGCAGGAGAACCCGCCCACGCTGATGCTGTCGTCGAAGATGTACGAGGTGCAGAAGTACCTATCGCTCACGCGCCATGCCTATACGCCGCTGGTGGTGATCATGAACAAGGCGCGCTTCGATGCGCTCAAGCCTGAGTTCCAGAAGGCGATGCTCGAGGAGGCCGCGGCGGCCGCGAACTTCCAGCGCAAGCTCAACAACGACGGCGAGAAGGACGCGATCGCCCAGCTGCGCGCCAAGGGCATGCAGATCAACGAGACGCCCGACGTCGCGAGCATCCGCCAGGTGGTGCGCGAGGAGACCCGCAGGATGTACGTCGAGAAGAACGGCGACGCGGTGCTCAAGGCGATGGACGCGCAGCCGTGAGCGCCGTGCTTCCCGCCGCCATCGTCGACGCGCACCACCACCTGTGGCACCTGGGCGAGGGGCACTTCCCCTGGCTGCAGGACGGCTACGACGCCGAGGCCTTCTTCCTCGGCGACTATGCGGTGCTGCGGCGCGACTTCGGCGTGGCCGACTACCGAACCGCCACCGAGGGCCTGCCGGTGGTGGCCACGGTGCATGTCGAGGCCGAGCGCTCGCGCGCCGAGTCGCTGGCCGAGACGCGCTGGCTGCACGCGGTCCACGCGAAACACGGCTTTCCGAATGCCGTTGTGGCCAACGTCGAATTCCTCGCGAGCGATGCCGAAGCGCAGATGCGCGCCCAGGCCGAATGGCCGCTGGTGCGCGGCGTGCGTTGCAAGCCGCGCATCTCGCGCGGCCCCGACCACAGCGTGCGCGGCCAGCCCGGCACCCTGCAGGACGAACGCTGGTGCGCGGGCCTGGGCCTCCTGCGCGACAACGGCCTGCTGTGGGACGTGCGCGTGCCCTACTGGCACCTGGAGGAAGCGGCCGAGGCCGTCGCGCGCTTTCCGGGGCTGCGCGTGGCGATCGAGCATGCGGGCCTGCCCTGGGACCGCAGCGAGGCCGGCCTCGCGCACTGGCGGCGCGGCATGCGGGCGCTCGCGGCGCTGCCCGAGGTGATGGTCAAGCTCTCGGAATTCGGCCTGCCCGATGCGCCCTGGAGCGCCGACAGCAACGCGCGCGTGGTGCGCGAGACGGTCGAGATCTTCGGCGCCGGGCGCTGCATGTTCGCGAGCAACCTGCCGGTGTCGGGCCTGCGCGCGCCCATGGCCGAGGTGGTGCGCGCGGTGGCCGAGGGGCTGGACGGCCTCGACGACGCGGCGCGCGACGCGGTCTGGCGCGGCAACGCCTTGCGCTTCTACCGCATCGACCCGGCCGGCCCGGGTCGCTGAAGCGGCCGGGTGCAAGAACCGACTACAACAGGAGACTCCCCATGCTTTCCCGCCTCTTCGAGCGCGGCGCCAACGTGTTGATGATCGCGATGATGGCCGTGATGGTCGCGCTCGTGTTCGGCAACGTCGTGCTGCGCTACGCCTTCAACTCCGGCATCGTGTTCTCGGAGGAAGCCTCGCGCTTCGTCTTCATGTGGCTCACGCTGGTCGGCGCGCTGCTGGTGATGAAGGACAACGCGCACCTGGGCATGTCCACCGTCGTCGCGCGGCTCGGCGAGCGCGGCCAGCGCTTCTGCCGCGGCGTGGCCGATCTCGGCGCGCTGGCCTGCTGCCTGCTGCTCGCGCATGGCAGCTGGAAGCTGGTGGTGATCGGCATGGACGACCGTGCACCGGTCACCGGCGTGCCGATCGGCCTGGTCTATGCCTGCCTGCTCGTCAGCAGCGTGGGCATGGCGCTGATGCTGGTCGGCTCGCTGTGGCGCCTCTTCACGGGCCGTATGGCGCGCGAGGAACTGGTCAACGACACCGGCAGTGCGGGCGAGTGAGCGTGGACTGAAAGAGCAGGAAAACCCATGACCATCTTCGTCTTCATCGCCTCGCTGCTCGGGGCCATGGCCTTCGGCATGCCCATCGCCTTCGCGCTGCTCGTCTGCGGCGTCGCGCTGATGGTGCACCTGGGCAACTTCGATACCCAGATCCTCGCGCAGAACATGCTCGAGGGCGTCAACAACTATCCGCTGATGGCAGTGCCCTTCTTCATGCTCGCGGGCGAGCTGATGAACGCGGGTGGCCTGTCGGCGCGCATCGTCAAGGTGGCCGACGCGCTGGTCGGCCATGTGCGCGGCGGCCTGGGCTACGTGGCGATCATCGCGGCCACCGTGGTCGCGAGCATCTCGGGCTCGGCCGTGGCCGACACCGCCGCCGTCGCGGCGCTCCTGATCCCGATGATGCGCAAGGCCGGCTACGACGTGCCGCGCGCGGCCGGCCTGATCGCCGCCGGCGGCATCATCGCGCCGGTGATCCCGCCCTCGATCGCCATCGTGGTGTTCGGCGTGGTGGCGCAGATCTCGATCACCAAGCTGTTCCTCGCCGGCCTGTTCCCCGGGATCATGATGGCGCTCACGCTCACCGCCACCTGGTGGCTGTGCGCGAAGAAGGAGAAGAACGTCGCGGTGCGCAGCTTCAGCGCCGGCGGCCTGGGCCGCGCGCTGCTCGACGGCGTGTGGGCGCTGGTGCTGCCGCTGGTGATCATCGGCGGCATGAAGTTCGGCGTGTTCACGCCCACCGAGGCCGCCGTGGTGGCGGTGGTCTATGCCTTCGTGGTGGGCCGCTTCGTCTACCGCGAGCTCGAGATGCCGCGCCTGCCCGAGCTGGTGCTCAGCGCCGCCAAGACATCGAGCACCGTGCTGTTCCTCGTGGCCTCGGCGCTGGTGTCGGCCTGGCTCATCACCATCGCCAACATCCCGGCGCAGGTCAGCGAGCTGCTCGAGCCCTTCGTCGACAACAAGATCCTGCTGATGTTCGTGATCATGGTGCTGGTGATCATCGTGGGCACCGCGCTCGACCTGATGCCCACCGTGCTGATCATGACGCCGATCCTGATGCCCGTGATCCACAAGGCCGGCATCGACCCCGTCTACTTCGGCGTGATGTTCATCATGAACAACGCCATCGGCCTGCTCACGCCGCCGGTGGGCACCGTGCTCAACGTGGTGGCCGGCACCTCGCGCGTGAGCCTCGACCAGGTGATCCAGGGCGTGTGGCCCTTCCTGCTGTCGCTCACCGCGTTGATGTTCCTGTTCGTGCTCTTCCCGCAGCTCATCACCGTGCCCGCCAGCTGGCTTCGCTGACAAGGTGTGAGCGATAGGCCGTAGCTCAGGGCTTGGCCAGCGGCGCGATGCCCGCGCCCGTGGCGCGCAGCAACGCGGCCGTCTCGATCTCGAGCGTCGAATCGTTGCGGCCGGTGCCGCAGTAGAGCGTGACCAGGCGCGCCGCCGCCTCGTCGACGACCACGCGCGCGCCGCCCACCGGCAGCGGTGCCACGCCGCCCGGCACCATCTGCAGGTCGGTGGCGAGCTCCTCGTCGGCCGCGAGCCGCAGGTCGGCGCGGCGCACGCCGAAGGCATCGGCGATGCGCTTGTAGTCGGCCCGGTCCTGGCCGCGCAGCGCGGCCAGCAGGTAGCGGCCGTCGGGCAGGCGGAACGCGAGGCACTTGACCATCGCGCCGGCGTCGAAGGGCAGCAGCGTGCGCGCGTCCTCGAAGGAGACGACGGGGGCGTGGGCGTGCAGGCGGTAGGGCAGGCCGGCCTGTTGCAGGAAGGCCAGTGCGGCCGGGCTCAGCGAAGGTTCGTGGGGAGCTTGCATCGGCACATGCTACGTAAACGCCCGCGTGCTGTCTTCAGAAAGCATCGGCCGCCGCGCGAAGCCAGTGCGTGAACGCCGCGACCGCGGGCCGGTCCCGCGCGCCGCGTTGGCACAGCAGGTGGTAGCGGTACGGGCCGGGCAAATCGTCGGGCCAGGCCCGGGCCAGTTCGCCGCGCTGAAGCGCGTCGCGTGCCAGCACGTCGGACGCGAGCGCGACGCCCTGCCCCGCGGCCGCGGCATCGAGCGCGAGATAGCTGTGGGAGAAGCGCAACGCAGGCGCCGGCCGCAGCGATGCCCCGGGTGGCACGCCCTGGGCCGTGAACCACGCCTCCCAACTGATCTGTTCGGGAATGCGCGGCTCGAACTCGTCGTGCAGCAGCACCGTGTCGAGCAGATCGCGCGGCGACGCCGGCATGCCGTGCCGCTCCAGCCAGCGCGGGCTCGCGACGGGATGGAAGGCCTCGCGCAGCAGCGGCTGTGCCTCCATGCCGGGGTAGGGGCCGGTGCCGAGGCGGATCGCCACGTCGACGCGATCGCGCGCGAAGTCCACCGGGGCCACCGCGGCGAGCACGCGCACCTCGACCGCGGGATGCGCGGCACGGAACGCGCCGAGCCGCGGCATCAGCCAGCGCGTCACGAACGAGGGCATGGCACTGACCGTCACCTCGCTGGCGCCCTCCGCATGCTGGCGCCAGCGCATCGATACGCGTTCGAGTTCCTCGAGCAGCGGCGCGACGCCGCGCAGATAAGCCTGCCCGGCGTCGGTGAGCTCGACCGAGCGCGGCGTGCGCAGGAACAGCGGCAGGCCGAGCCAGTCCTCGAGCTGCCGCACCTGGTGGGCCACCGCGCCGGCCGAGACGAAGAGCTCGGACGCGGCCTTGGCGAAGCTGCCATGGCGCGCGGCGGCCTCGAACACGCGCACCGACAGCATGGGGGGAAGCTGGCGTGCCATGGCTATCGCTCCAGGTTCAGGGGAGGGGAAGGGCGCTCGGCGGGACATGGCGAGCGCGAATTGCTTTGCGGCTCAGGCCCCAAAGCTTTGGTTTGTCCGCACGGACCCGCATTCCTATGCTTCATCGCAGCGATCCGCTTCAACTTTTCTTTACGCAACAACACAGAGGACAGACGATGGACCTTCAGATCCATGGCCAGGCCAACGCGAGCCTGCCCGCCGCCTACCGGCAGGTGCTGGTGTCGTGGTCGGTACAGGGCGGGCTCAACCCGCCCGTGATCACGCACGCCAAGGGCTGCCACTTCCACGACACCAACGGCAAGGCCTATCTCGACATGACCAGCGGCTACGTGGCGGTGCCGCTGGGCCACGGGCATCCGAAGGTGGTGCGCGCGATCCAGCAGCAGGCCGAGCGGCTGTGCTGGGTGGCCTCGAGCTACTTCAACGACGTGCGCGCCGAATACGCCGAGCTGCTGAACCGCATCTCGCCGTGGAGCGAGGGGCTGCGCGTGCACTTCGCGAGCGGCGGCGGCGAGGCCAACGACGATGCGGTGAAGATCGCGCGCCTCGTCACGCGGCGGCCCAAGGTGCTGACCGCCTACCGCTCCTACCACGGCAGCACCATCGGCGGCAGCGCGCTGACGGGCGTGGACCGCTGGCGCGACCCGCTGCCGAACCTGCCGGGCATGGTGAAGTTCTTCACTCCCTATCCGTATCGCAGCCCGTTCCACACGCGCGAGCCGGCCGAGGAATCGCGGCGCGCGCTGCAGCATCTCGAGCAGGTGCTGTCGCACGAGGGCGCGCACAACGTCGCGGCCATCGTGCTCGAGCCGATGACGGGATCGAGCGGCATGGTGATCTATCCCGAGGGCTACCTGCAGGGCGTGCGCGCGCTGTGCGACCGCCACGGCATCCTGCTGGTGTACGACGAGGTGATGACCGGCTTCGGCCGCACCGGCGCCGCCTTCGCCGCGACGCGGCTCGGCGTGCTGCCCGACCTCATGTCCTTCGCCAAGGGCGCCAGCTCCTCGTACACGCCGCTGGGTGGCGTGCTGGTGCGCGAAGGCGTGGCGAGCCACTTCGACACCGAGCTGTTCGACGTGGGCCATACGCATGCGGGCCATGTGCTGGCCGTCGCGGGCGGCGTCGCCGCGCTGCGGGTCTACCTCGAGGAGGGCTTGTTCGAACGTGCCCTCGAGATCGAGGGCTGGCTGCGCGAGGGGCTCGGCGAACTGCAGCGCAGGCACCCGGTGGTGGGCGACGTGCGCGGGCTCGGCGCGCATTTCGGCCTCGAACTGGTGAAGGACCGCGAGACGCGCGAGCCGCTGGTGGAATGGCACCATCCCGGGGGCTCGGCGCCGATGAAGCTGTTCTACGGCGAGCTGATGAAGCGCGGTGTGCATGCCTATGGCCGCTACAACGTGGCGATGGTGTCGCCACCGTTCGTGATCACCCGCGAGGAACTGTCGCAGGGGCTGGAAGCCTTCGATGCCGCGTTGTCGGTGGTGGAGGCGGCGCTGTGAACGACGCCTTCGACTACGAGGACATCCGCTATGAAGAGAAGGATGGCGTCGCGCGCGTCACCATCGATCGGCCCGCGCGCTACAACGCGCTGCGCGGCCGCACGGTGGAAGAGCTGCTGCACGCGATCGGCCGCGCCGGGTGGAACCGCGACATCGGCGCGGTCGTGCTCGCCGGTGCCGGCGACAAGGCCTTCTGCACGGGGGGCGACCAGTCCGACCATGGCGAAGGGCAAGGCGGCTATGGCGGGCGCGGCACCATCGGCCTGCCGATGGACGAGCTGCAGAGCCTGATCCGCGACATCCCCAAGCCGGTGATCGCGCGCGTGCAGGGCTACGCGATCGGCGGCGGCAACGTGCTGGTCACAGTGTGCGACCTCGCCATCGCGAGCACTGACGCGGTCTTCGGCCAGGTCGGACCGAAGGTGGGTTCGGTCGATCCGGGCTTCGGTACCGCGCTGCTCGCGCGCGTGGCCGGCGAGAAGCGCGCGCGCGAGATGTGGTTTCTGTGTCGCCGCTACGGCGCCGACGAGGCGCTGGCCATGGGCCTGGTCAACCGCGTCGTTCCGCCCGACGAACTCGATGCGGAGGTGGCGCGCTGGTGTGCCGAGATCCTCGCGAAGAGCCCGACCGCCATCGCGATCGCGAAGCGCTCGTTCAATGCGGACTCCGAGAACATCCGCGCCATCGGCGCCCTGGGCTTCGAGGCGCTGGCGCTCTACTACGGCACGGCGGAATCGCGCGAAGGCGTAGAGGCCTTTCTCGCGAAGCGCGCGCCCGATTTCCGTGCCGCGCGCCGGCGCGGCGGCTGAGCCGGCAGGAACGGAGGACGATGCATGGAATTTCCCGATCTCGCGCTCTGGCGGCCCGATGCCGAACGCATCGCCTCGGCGCCACTGACCGCGCTCGCCCATCGCATGGGCCTGGCGGGTTATGACGAACTGCACCGGGTCTCGGTGGACGATCCGGCGAGCTACTGGCGACACGTGCTGGCGCAGCTCGACATCGTCTGGGATGCGCCCTGGCAACGCTTTCGCACCGATGCACCCGATGCCGCGCATCCGCGCTGGTTCGACGGCGGCCGGCTGAACTGGGTGCGCAGCGCATTGCGCTGGTCCTGCGATCCCGGGCGCGCGACGCAGCCCGCGCTGATCGCGGAGGCCGAGGACGGTCGCGTCGAAAGGATCAGCCACGCGGAACTCGCGCTGCGCGTGCGGCGCTTCGCCGGCGGCCTGCGCGCGATGGGCATCGCACCCGGCGACCGCATCGGGCTGATGCTGCCGATGGGTGCGGAAGCGGCCATCGCCTTCCTCGCCATCGCCGCGCTCGGGGCCGTGTGCGTGCCGCTGTTCACCGGCTTCGGTGCCGAGGCCATCGTTTCGCGGCTCGAGCTCGCGCAGGCGCGCATGCTGATCGCGGCCGAAGGCTTCATGCGGCGCGGCCGCCGGGTGTCGGCGGCCGCGGCCGTCAACGAGGCGCTGGGGCGCCTGCCCGTGCTCGCGCAGGTGGTGGTGCTCGGCGACCGCGATGCCATCGAAGGCGCCCGCGAGTGCCGCCCATGGGAAGAGCTCGCCGGCGCCGAGCCGATCGCGGACTTCGTCTCGATGGATCCCAACGATCCCTTCATGATCGTGTTCACCTCGGGCACCACGGGCGCGCCCAAGGGCACGGTGCATGTGCATGGCGGCTTCCCGCTCAAGATCGCGCACGACAGCGCCTTCCATTTCGAGCTGCGGGCCGGCGACACCTGGTGCTGGCCTTCGGACATGGGCTGGATCGTCGGGCCGATCACGGTCATCGGCGCGCTGATCGCCGGCGCCACGCTGCTGTGCTATGACGGGGCGCCCGACTTCCCCGACTGGTCGCGCTTCGCGTCGATGATCGAGCGGCATGGCGTGACGCATTTCGGTGCCTCGCCCACCTTGATCCGCAGCCTGGCGGCGCATGCCGACGCGGCCACGCGGGGCGACCTGCGCAGCCTGCGTGTTCTGATGGCGGCCGGCGAGGTGCTCGATCCCGAGCATTTCGAATGGTTCTTCCGCCGCTTCGGTCGCGGCGCGCTGCCGCTCATCAACTACACGGGCGGGACGGAGGCGTCTGGCGCCATCCTCGCCAATGTGCCGGTGCGGCCGATCAAGGCCTCGGGCTTCAACAGCGCCTCGCCGGGCGTGCAGGCCTTCGTGGCCGACGACACGGGCGCGCGGGTGGTCGGCGTGCCGGGCGAACTGACCATCGCTCAGCCCTTCGTGGGCATGACGCAGGGCTTCTGGCGCGACGATGCACGCTACCTCGAGGCCTACTGGCAGGCGGTGCCGGGCCGCTGGGTGCATGGCGACCTGGTCTACGAGGATGGCGAGGGCCATTTCTTCGTGCTCGGTCGCTCGGACGACACGCTCAAGATCGCGGGCAAGCGGCTCGGACCGGCCGAGGTCGAGGCCGTGCTGCTGGCCGCGCTCCCGCTGAAGGACGCCGCCGCGGTCGGCCTGTCCGATCCGGTGAAGGGGCAGAAGCTGGTGCTGGTGCTGGTACCGCAGTCGGCGGGGGATGGGGCCCCGGAAGGCGACGACCTGGCGGCGCGCGCGGCGGCCGCCATCGAAGCTGCTCTCGGCAAGCCTTTTCGGCCCGCGGTCGTGCATTGCGTCGACGATCTGCCGCGCACGCGCAATGGCAAGGCGATGCGCCGGGTCATCCGCCGCGTGCTCGCGGGACAGCCGCCGGGCGATCTCTCGGCCCTCGAGAACCCCGGCGCGGTCGAGGCGATCCGGCGGCTCGCCGACACGCCCTGAGGGCGGGGGCCGTTCAGGCACGGCCCTCTTCCACCGCATGGCAGGCCACCTGCACGCCACGGATGCTCTGGAGCTTCGGCCGCTCGGCCGAGCAGCGCGCATTGGCGTGCGGGCAGCGCGGATGGAAGGCGCAGCCCGCCGGCGGATTGAGCGGGTTCGGCACCTCGCCCTGCACCGGCGTGCGCGCGCGCCCCGTGTGCTTCATCTGCGGGATCGCGTCGAGCAGCATGCGCGTGTACGGATGCTGCGGCGTCGCGAACAGCTTCTGCTTGTCCGCCACCTCCACCAACCGCCCCAGGTACATCACGCCCACCTGGTCGGCCACGTGGCGGACCACCGCGAGGTTGTGCGAGATGAACAGGTAGGTCAGGCCCTGCTCGCGCTGCAGGTCCTTCATGATGTTGAGCACCTGCGCCTGCACGCTCACGTCGAGCGCCGAGGTGGGCTCGTCGCAGACCAGGAACTCGGGCTGCGTGGCCAGCGCGCGCGCGATCGAGATGCGCTGGCGCTGGCCGCCCGAGAACTGGTGCGGGTACTTGCTCATGTCCAACGGCGACAGGCCCACCGACTGCAGCAACTGGCCCACGCGCTCGCGCAGCTGGGCCTTGTCGCTGAGGATGCCGTGCTCGCGCAGCGGCTCGCCGATGATGTCCTCGACGATCCAGCGCGGGTTGAGGCTCGCGTAGGGGTCCTGGAAGATCATCTGGATGCGCCGGCGCAGCTTGCGGCCCTCGGCGGTCTTGAAGGCCGCGTGCGCGTCCTGGCCGTCGAACTGCAACCCGCCGCGCGTGGGCGCGTACAGGCCCACGAGCAGGCGCGCGACCGTGCTCTTGCCGCAGCCCGATTCGCCGACCAGCGCGAGCGTCTTGCCGCGCTCGATCGAGAAGCTCACGCCGTCCACCGCGTGCAGCAGCACGCGCGGCTTGCGCTCGAGCACGCGGTTGAGCCAGGGCGGCGAGACGTCGAAGGTGCGTGCGAGGTCGTGGGCTTGGACGAGGGCTGTCATGGGAGGGCGAGGGAAGGGCGGGGGGAGAGGGGGCTTGCCGTGGTGCGCGCATGCAGCCAGCAGGCCGCATGCGTCGCGCCCGCGGCGATCAGCTCGGGCCGTTCCTGCGTGCAGCGCGCGAAGGCCTGGCCGCAGCGCGGATGGAAGGCGCAGCCGGGAGGAATGCGGTTCAGGCGCGGCATCGCGCCGTCGATCTGCGCGAGCCGCTCGGGCGAGGAGTCCATGTCGGGAATCGAGGCCATCAGTCCGGCTGCGTAGGGATGGGCGGCGTGCCGCACCACGTCGTGCACCGGCCCGATCTCGGCCACGCGGCCGGCGTAGAGCACGGCCACGCGGTCGCAGGCCTCGGCGATCACGCCCATGTCGTGGGTGATCAGCATCACGGCGGCGCCGCGCTCGCGGCAGATGCGCTGCAGCAGCGCGACGATCTGCGCCTGCACCGACACGTCGAGCGCGGTCGTCGGTTCGTCGGCCACGATCAGCACGGGTTCGGCCGCCAGCGCGAGCGCGATCACCACGCGCTGGCGCATGCCGCCCGAGAACTGGTGCGGGAAGTGATCGATGCGCTGCGCCGCGGCCGGGATGCCGGTCTCGTCGAGCAGCGCGATCGCGCGGGCACGGGCCTGCCGCGCATCGAGCCGCAGATGGGTGCGGATGGCCTCGGTCAGTTGCTGGCCGACGGTGAACAGCGGATTGAGCGAGGTCAGCGGATCCTGGAAGATCGAGCCGATGCGGCGGCCGCGAATGTGGCGCATGGCCTCGTGATCGAGTGTGTCGATGCGCTCGCCCTGCAGCCGGATGCGGCCGCCCGCGATGCGCCCGGGCGGCTCGAGCAGGCCGATGATCGAGGCGCCCGTCAGCGACTTGCCGGCGCCCGATTCGCCGACCACGCCGAGGATCTCGCCCGGTGCGATGGAGAAGCTGACCGCGTCGAGCGCGCGCAGGGTGCCGCGGCGCCCGGGAAAGTCGACCACCAGGTCTTCGACGTCGAGGATGTTCATGGAATCCGTTCCTGGCGTGCTCATCGCAGCCTCGGGTTGAGCGCGTCGCGCAGCCAGTCGCCCAGCAGGTTCACGCTGAGCGCGACCGCGATCAGCATCAGGCCGGGGAAGAGCGCGATCCACCATTCGCCCGAGAACAGGTAGTTGTTGCCCACGCGGATCAAGGTGCCGAGCGAGGGCGAGGTCGGCGGCGCGCCCACGCCGAGGAAGGACAGCGTCGCCTCGGTCACGATGGCGGTCGAGACCTGGATGGTGGCGAGCACCAGCACCGGCCCGAGCACATTGGGTAGCACATGGCGCCGCATGATGCGAAAGGGCGCGACGCCCGTGACCTGCGCGGCCTGCACGTACTCCTTGTGGCGCTCGGACAGGGTGGCGCCGCGCACGGTGCGCGCGTACTGCACCCAGCCGCTCAGCGAGATCGCGAGCACCAGCACGGCGAAGGTCATCGAGGCGTGCGCGTTCGGCAGCAGCGAGCGCGCCACGCCGGCGATCAGCAGCGCGGTGAGGATCGGCGGGAACGACAGCATGACGTCGCACACGCGCATGAGCAGCGCGTCGACCCAGCCGCCCGCGAAGCCGGCCAGCAATCCGAGCGCGACGCCGACCACGGCGGAGGCCGCGACCGAGGCCAGGCCCACGACCAGCGAGATGCGCAGGCCATGGATCACGGCCGAGAGCATGTCGCGTCCCTGGTCGTCGGTGCCCAGCGGGTAGTTGGCACTGCCTTCCGGTGCCCATGCCGGTGGCAGCCGCGCATCGAGCAGCTCGAGCCGGGTCAGGTCGAACGGGTCGTGCGGCGACACCCAGCCCGCGAAGACGGCCGCCAGCAGGCAGGCGAGTGCGACCACCGCCGCGGCCATGGCGACCGGCGAGCTGCGAAAGCTGTGGCCGACCTCGCTGTCGAGCCATCGGGTCCAGAGCTGTTTCATGGCGCGAGCAGGTCCTCGGCGAGGGCCGCGAACACGCCGCTGCCGACCGGAATGGTGGCGTCGTTGAAGTCGTAGCGCGGGTGATGCAGGAAGCGGCCGTCGGTCATGCCCTGGCCGAGCCGGAAGTAGGCGCCCGGCCGCTGCTGCAGCATGAAGGCGAAATCCTCCGATCCCATGCTGGGCTCCATGTCGCGGACCACGTGTGCCTCGCCGACCACCCGGCATGCGACGCGCGCGAGCGCTTCGGCGGCCTCGGGGTGGTTGATGGTCGGTGGGTAGAGTTCCTCGTAGTGCACCTCGGCCTGGGCGCCGAAGGCCAGTGCCACGCGTTCCGCGGTCTCGATCAGCCGTTCGCGCAGCACGGCCTGCACCTGGGGCTTGAACCACTTGACCATGCCGTGCAGCTGCGCGTGGTCCGGAATGACCGACAGGGCTTCGGGCGCGCCGGACTGGAAGGACTGGAAGCTGATGACCGCCGCATCGACCGGATTGACGTTGCGGCTCACGATGGTGTGCACCGCCGAGACGATCTCCGAGGCGACGAGGATCGGATCGATGGCCTGCTGCGGATGGGCGCCGTGTCCGCCGCGGCCCTGCACGCGGATCGAGAAGCGGTCGATCGCCGCCATCATCGGCCCGGGGTTCAGCGCGATGGTGCCCGCGGGCAGCGAGGGCCAGTTGTGCAGCGCGAACACCTGCTGCGCGGGGAAGCGCTCGAACAGGCCGTCGCGGATCATCTCGCGCGCGCCGGCATGTCCTTCCTCGCCCGGCTGGAAGAAGAAGTAGACGGTGCCGTCGAAGTCGCGGGTCTGCGCCAGGTACTTCGCGGCGCCCAGCAGGATCGCGCAGTGCCCGTCGTGCCCGCAGCCGTGCATGCGGCCCGGAATGCACGAGCGATAGGCCGGATCGCCGAGTTCCTGGATCGGCAGTGCGTCCATGTCTGCACGCAGGCCGATGCTGCGGCCGCTGGCCGTGGAACGGCCGTGCAGCACGCCGACCACGCCGGTGCGGCCCACGTGGCGGTGCACCTCGATGCCGAGCGCCTGCAGGAAGGCGGCGATGCGCGCGGCGGTGCGTTCCTCCTCGAAGCCGAGCTCGGGGTGCGCGTGGAGGTCCTGGCGCAGCCGGGCCAGGTCGTCGTGGAACGCGCGCACCGCTTCGACGGTGCGCGCCATGGGAGGCGTGGGATTCATGCGGGCCGCTTTCAGGCTGTCTCTAGACGGGGATCGATCGCGACATAGAGGATGTCCACGACCAGGTTGATGCACACGTACATGGCCGCGACGAAGCACAGGTACGCGGCGATGACGGGCGTGTCGGCGAAGCCGATCGCATCGACGAACAGGGCGCCGAGGCCGGGCCACTGGAAGACGGTTTCGGTGACCACGGCGAAGGCGATGACCGCGCCCAGCTGCAGCCCCACGATCGTCACGACCGGCACCAGCGCGTTGCGCAGCGCATGGCGGTAGAGGATCGCGCGCTCGCGGATGCCGCGCGCGCGGGCGAAGCGGATGTAGTCGGCGCGCAGCACCTCCATCATCTCGGCGCGCGCGAGCCGCACGATCAGGGCGAGCTGGAACAGCGCGAGCGTGACGGCCGGCATCGCGAGGTGCAGCCAGCCGTCGCGCGTGAGCAGCCCGCTCTTCCACCAGCCGATGGCCACCACCTCGCCGCGGCCGTAGGAGGGCAGGAGGCCGAGCGTGACGGAGAAGACCAGGATCAGCAGGATGCCGATCAGGAAGGTGGGCAGAGAGGCACCGATCAGCGAGAGCGCCATGGTGCTGCGCGCGAACCAGCTGCGTGGGCGCACCGCGCACGCGACGCCCAGGAACAGGCCGGACACCACCGAGACCACGGCGGCGACCAGGCTGAGCTCGAGCGTGGCCGGCAGGCGCTCGGCCAGCAGTTCGCGCACCGGCCGGCCCTGGCGCAGCGACACGCCGAGGTCGCCTTGCGCGAGCCGCGCCGAGAAGCGCGCGAACTGCAGCACGAAGGGGTCGTCCAGTCGCAGCTCCTGGCGCACGCGCGCGCGGTCGGCATCGCTCGCATCGGGCCCCAGCATCTGCGTGACCGGGTCGCCCACGTGCTTGAACAGGCCGAAGGCGATGAACGCGACGGTGGCCAGCACCCCGACGGCCGCCAGCAGTCGGCGGATGAAGAACGCGAGCATCGGGCCTACCGGACGCTGATGAAGCGCAGGTTGACGCGGTTGTCGCTCTGCAGTGCAGCGTCGACGTTCTTGCGCATGCCCCAGGCCAGGCCCTGCTGGTAGAGCGGGATGTGGCCCACGTCGTTGCGGTGCAGGGTCATCGCCTGCGTGACCAGCCGCGTGCGCGCCTGCGGGTCCATTTCGGTCAGCACCTGGCCGATCAGCCGGTCGACCTCGGGATTGCTGTAGCGCCCGACGTTCCACTGGCCGGCCTTGCCGTCGCGCGTCGCCATCATCACGTTGAGGGTGTTGTAGGCGTCGAGGTTGACGGGCGTGTAGCCGAAGAAATTGAAGCTCGAGTCGCCCGCGCCCACCTTGGTGAAGAAGCGCGCGCCCGGCAGTGCGTTGACCGCCACCTTCACGCCGATGCGCGAGAGCATGCCGGCGATCGCGGTGCAGACCTGTTCGTCGTTGACGTAGCGGTCGTTGGTGCAGTCGAGCGTGACCTCGAAGCCCGCCGGATAGCCGGCCTCGGCGAGCAGCTTCTTCGCGGCCGCGAGGTCGTAGGGGAAGGGCCGCGCCACCATGGCGGCGTCGACCGAGTTCACGCCGCGCGGCACGAGGATGCCGGTGGGCACCGCCGAGTCGCGCAGGATGCGCTTGCGGATCGCCTCGATGTCGATCGCCTGGTAGATCGCCAGCCGCACGCGGCGATCGGCGAAGGGATTCCTGCCCTTGACGCTCGCGTAGCGCAGCTCGGGGCTGGTCTGGTCCATCGAGAGGAACAGGTTGCGGATCTCGGGCCCCTGCAGCACCTTGTAGCCGGCGGAGGCCTCGACGCGCGGAATGTCCTGCAGCGGGATCGGGTAGGCGAAGTCGAGCTCGCCCGACAGCAGCGCCGCCACGCGGGTGGCGGCCGACGAGATCTTCACCATCGTCGCCTCGGTGATGTTGGTGCCGGGCTTGTCCCACCAGCCCGTGTGCGCCACCAGCACCGTGCGCACGTCGGGTTCGCGCACCGAGAGCTTGAAGGGGCCGGTGCCGTTGGCATTGCGGGTCGCGAAGTTCTCGCTCTTCTGCCGCATGTCGGCCGGGCGCAGCGCGCCGTTCTTCTCGGCCCAGGCCTTGGACATCACCTTGAGCTCGGGCAGCGACTGCAGCAGCGCCGCGTTGGGGAATTCGGTGACGACGTCGACGGTCGTGGCGTCCACCGCCTTCACGTCGGCGATCGAGGCGGCGAACACCTTCATGTCCGATTCGGGCGTCATCGCGCGCTTGAGCGAGAACACCACGTCCTCCGCCGTCAGCAGGCTGCCGTCGTGGAAGCGCACGCCCTCGCGCAGGCGAAAGCGCCAGACGGTCGGCGCCGGCTGGGTCCACGACTGCGCGAGTGCGGGCTCGATGCGCTGCTCGCGGTCGCGCCGCACCAGCCCCTCGTAGATGTGGCCGAGCACGGTCATGGTCGGCCCGTGGTTGAAGGCATCAGGGTCCATGGTCGCGGCGTCGTCCTGAGACGCCCACTTGAACGCAACGGCGTGCGCGGAACAGCAAAGCACGAGGGCGAGAAGGCCGGCGAAGCGGCGGAGAGCCCGAGGCGGCATGATTGACTCCAGTAAACGGTACGCACCGTATCTAAAACTTTAGAACGGTACGTACCGTATGTCAACAGGCATCGGAGTGTCAGAATCGCGCCATGACCATGCAGGACACCCCCGACCAGAGTTCCGAGCCCGTGGAACAGGGACCGCGCGCCCGGCGCCGCCGGCAGCAGACGCACGACGCCATCCTCGAAGCGGCCCGTGAGGTGCTGCGCGTGCACGGCTATGCGCGCTTCGCGATGGAACAGGTCGCGGCGCTGGCCGGCGTCTCGAAGACCTCGATCTACCGCCGCTGGCCGAGCAAGGGGGCGTTGCTGATCGAGCTCTACATGGAGGGCCTGCCCGACACGGCCATCGTGGAGGACGCGGCCTCGCTCAAGAGCGAGCTGCGCCGCTACCTCGTGTCGACGGTCGAGCGCGTGCAGGACCGCGAGTGGCGCACGATCCTCAGCTCGCTCGTGGCCGAGGCGCAGTACGACCAGGCCACCGCCACCTTGCTGCGTGACAAGGTGGTGCTGCCGCGCCGCGAATCGGGCCTGCGCCTGCTGCGCAAGGCGCAGGAGCGCGGCGAGATCGCGGCCGACGTCGACCACGACATCGTGCTCGACCTGCTGTTCGGGCCGGTCTGGTATCGCCTGCTGTTCGAGCATGCCGAGCTCGATGCCGATTTCGCGAAGCGGCTGCTGGCGCAGGTCGAGAAGATGCTGTTCGTGCCGAAGGCGGCGGGCAAGGCTGCGCGAGGGGCCTAGCAGGCTCTGTGTTCTTCATCGCCTCGTGAGGCGAAGTCGCCGCTCACGCGCAGGGCGGCACATCCCCGCGCCGATTCCATCGGCTTGCGCGCCGCGCGCCACATGATTGTTTTTGCCATGCGGATGCGGCCTTTCGCAATCGCTAGACGCGAAACCGCCCCGTAGCATCCGCGGACTTTTCGCAACTGCCTTGCAAGTGGAAGGCGCCGGTTGCGACGAGGTCCAAGGTCGCATCAACAACTTCAACGGAGACAAAGATCCATGCGGGGATTCAAGAAACGACGCGTCGTGCCATTGCTGGCTGTCCTGCTTCTTCTTCAAGCGTGCGGTGGCGGTGGAGGGGGTGGTGGCGCCATCCAGATCGATCCGTCGGCGGTCGCCACGCCGCAGCCGCCACCGCCGCCTTCGGCAGGCACGGCATGCGCGGCACTGCGGGGTGCCAAGGTGGACAGTGCCGCGATCGGACTGCCGACCCAGGGCGCAACGGTCACCGAAGCGGCCCTCGTGCCGAGCGCGGGGCAGACGGGCGAGCATTGCATGCTCAAGGGCCGCATCGCGTCCGTCTCCGAAGGGGCGCAGGACATCGTGTTCGCCCTCGTGCTCCCCACGAACTGGAACGGCAACGCGATGCACTTCGGTGGCGGCGGGTTCGATGGCGTGGTCCCGGATCTCGTGACCACGCCGCTGACATCGGGCGCCAGTCCGCTGCAGCGTGGATACGCCATCTTCGCCGACGACTCGGGGCATCAGGCACCGCCGACCGATCCCTTCTACACCGCCTTCGCATCGAACAGCGAGATGCTCCGGAACTACGCCGGCGACGCCTTGAAGAAGACGCGCGACGTGGCGATGAAGCTGATCGGCCTGCGCTACGGGAAGGCACCGGCCAGGACCTATTTCATGGGCGGCTCGAAGGGCGGTCACGAAGGCATGCAGGTGATGCAGAAATGGCCTTCCGACTACGACGGCGTGGTCACGTACTTTCCGGCCTATGCCTACATGCCGCAGATGATGACCATCCAGGTCGGCACGCGTGCGTTGTGGGGCAATGGCGGCGTCGGCTTCCTCGGTCCGAAGAAACTGCAGACCCTGCGCGCGGCCGAACTCACGGCCTGCGATGCGCTCGATGGCGCCGTCGACGGCATCGTCGGCAACGTCGCCGCCTGCACGTTCAAGCCGCAGAACCTGCGCTGCAAGGGCGGCGCGGATACGGGAGACGATTGCCTGTCCGATGCCCAGATCAGGACGGTCGACACGCTGCAATCGCGCACCGAGTTCTCCTATGCGTTCAAGAACGGCGCGACCAGCAATCCCGGCTTCCTGCCGTCCACGGACTACGCCTCGGTGCTGGGCGCGACCGCGACCTTTCCGGTTCCGCCGAATCCGCTGGTGCTGGGCAGCCTGGGGGCGTTGCCCGATGCCTTCATCCGCAACGCGGTGTTGATGGATCCTCTGGGCCTGTCGATCGGTCTCGATGGCGCGTCACCGGGAAGCTACCTGCCACGCATTCAGGAACTGTCCGGGGTCATGGACGCCACGAGCACCAACATCGAGCCCTTCGTCGCGCGCGGCGGCAAGTGGCTGCTGGTGCACGGCACCTCCGATCCGCTGATCCCCTTCCAGGGATCGGTCGACTACTACAACGCGCTGCTGCTGAAGCTGGGCCGGCCACAGGTCGACGCGTTCCTGCGCTTCTACCAGGTGCCGGGATACGGCCATGGCACCGGGCACTTCAATGCGACCGGCGGCGTGCCGGTGCTGGACGCACTGGAGGCCTGGGTGGAGCAGGGCAAGGCGCCGGGGGAACTGGTGGCAACAGACGCGAACCCCGCGACAGCCGGTCGCAGCCGGCCTCTTTGCATTTACCCGAGCTGGCCGAAGTACAACGGATCCGGCGATCTGAACGCGGCGGGCAGCTATCGCTGCGCGACGAGCTGACGCAGCGGCCCGCATCGGCACCGTGATGCCGGGCAAGCAGGCCGACCTGGTGCTGGTCGATGCGAGACGCTCAGCATGTGGCCGCTGCACGATCCCGTCGATGCCGCGCTTGTGCAGGCCCGCCTGGCCAATATCGGTTCAGTGATGGCCGCGGGCAGATGGCGCGAGCTCGGCGGCCGGCTGGTTGGCGACGACCAGGTGTCGCTCGATCCCGGGCGCTGGCTGGTGCCGCTGAGGGCGAAGGGGGCGAGGGCTGGGGATGAGTATGTAAAAACTTAGGTAAATATCGATTTCTAAATGAAAATCTAAGCCGATAAGCAAAAAGCGAGGCGGTGATGATTGGGTATGAGGAGTTGCTGTCGCGCATCCCGCTGCGCATGCCCCCCTTGAGAAGACCGGCACGCATCAAACCGGTCACGCGCGTGGAGGCCCTGCCAGACCTGCTGGCAGTACCCAGGCAGGTCGCGCCGCGCGACGAGGCCTCCATCCTGATTCACGCGCAATTCGGGCTGAAGCACGAGGGCGTCGAACTGGCGATCCTGCACGAAGCCATGAAGCAGGTGTCTGCCGAGGAAATGGCCGAGGCACTCGTCGAGCAGCCCAAGGCCGCCAACCTGCGGCGACTGGCGTTCGTCTGGGAAAAGGCCAACGCACGGGAGCTGCCGCTGCCCTGGCCGACGACGGGAGGCAACTACCTCGACATGTTCGACCCTCGAGAGCATTACACCGGCCCGGTATGGGAGAAGAGCACCCGATTGCGCGTGAACTTCAACGGCCTCGGTCCGTACCACTACTGCCCGGTGATGCTTCGCGACGCCGAGCTCGAGCGCCGTGGAGCGAAGGTGCTCGAAAGGCTCGAGCACTGGGTGAACGATCCGGGCAACGTCGATCTGGTCGACCGCGTCATGGACTGGGCTTATCTGAGCGAGACGCGCGACTCCTATGCCATCGAGAACGAGGATGCGTCGCCCGACAAGGCGCGTGCCTTCATGGCAGCCATGCAACATCTGGCGGATCGCAGGCCTCTCACCGAGCCCTACATCGCCGCGCTGCAACAGGCCGTGATCAGCCGGCCCGAGCTGTCCGAACACGCGTTTCGAAGTGGCCAGAACTGGTTGCAGCGCGGCGGCCATGGCGTCCTGGCGATCCGGTACCTGCCGCCACCGCCCGAAGTCTTGCCCGGCCTCATGGATGGATTCATGCAGATGGCCAATGCCGGTGACGAGGTTCCACCGCTGATCAAGGCAGCGCTGGTGAGCTTCGGCTTCGTCTTCCTGCATCCCTTCATCGATGGCAATGGCCGGCTTTCCCGACTGCTGGCTCACCACAGCCTGAACTACAACGGGGCCCTGCCGCAGACACGCGGAACGCCCGCGATCCTGCCCCTGTCGGTGGCGATGAAGAAGCACGAGAGGGATTACCTGCAGGCCCTGGAGACGTTCAGCAAGCCCGCGCGTGCCCTCTGGGACGTGACCTACGTCGACGGCGCCCGGTTCGATTTCCAGTTCAGGTCGTCGCCCATGATCTACGGGAACTGGGCTGGCCAGGCGGCCGCCGAGTTCGTCACCGCTTGTGCGGAAGCGGCCCTGGAACAGACGCTGCTCGAGGAGACGGCCTACCTGCAGGCCTACGACCAGGCCTTCGAAAAGATCGATTCGGCGTTCGACCTGCCGAACAGGACGATCAATCTGTTGATCCAATGGATCCAGCAGAACCATTGCAGGATGCCCGAGCGCCGTCGGAAGTCGCAAGAGCTGTACATGCTCAAGGCCGCCGAGATCGATGCGATCGAGGCGATCGTTGCGCAGGCGTTCGAGCCATCGGGGCAGGACAAGCCTTCGACCTGACCTCGCGGTCACGCCGCATCGGCGCGCGGCGCCGGCCCGAATGAACCGCTCCTAGCGCGGCTGCGAGGACATCTCCCACACGTCCGGCGTGGTCGCGACGAGGCCCTTGAGGTCCGTCCATTGCGGCGCCTGCGGCAGCGCGGTGCGGCCCTGCACGGCGGCCGTCGCGAACGCGACCATCCGGCCGCGCACGCGGTCGAGTTCCTGCTTTGGCCAGGTCTCCATCGAGTGCGGGCCGCGAGAGACGACGATGTCCTTGAGCCCGCGCACGCGGTCATAGGCCGCGACCGTGCCTTCGAGGCTTTCGGCGCGGTCCCACAGGCCCTTGGCGAAGAACACGGCGGGCCACTTCGGCATGTTCGCGAGCACCGCCGAGTTGGGATAGAAGGCGACGTAGTTGTCTGCCGCCATGCCGCCGAGGAAGAGGTTGCGGTCCGCGAGGTCCGGTGCCTCGGGCAGGTAGCCCGCGCCGCTCACGAACGAGGCGTAGAGGATCGCGCCCTTGATGTTGGCGTAGCCCTTGGGCGCGCTGCACTGCACCGTCGGCATGTCGTAGCTGCAGCCGCCGGCGTAGTTCTTGGTCATGGCCCAGCCGGTGGTCATCGAGCCGCGCGAGTAGCCAAGCAGCAGCAGCGGAATCTCGCGCGACTTCATGCCGGCCATCAGCTTGCCGGCGGCCGGCGCGCCCTCGAGCTCCTGGCCCGAGGCCATCAGCACGCGCAGGCCGCGCCCGCTGTCCATCTGCGCGAGCACGCGGAAGATGTCCTCGCTCTGCTCGAGCGTGTTGGTGTCGCTGAAGCCGCCGGACAGGCCTTCGCCACGCCGGTCGTAGGCCAGCACGTCGAAGCCCGCGCGGTTCAGCGCATGCAGGTGGTCGCGCCAGAAGCGCATGCCGGGGCCTTCGGTGGTCGCGTTGGGGAAGCGCACGGATGTCGCGCGGCGCGTGGCGGGATCGACGCGCACCGTCACCTCGTCGGGATGGTCGATGGCCGTGAGCTGGCCGCCGCCGCCTGGGCTCATGATCACCAGCGCGCGCTTGCGGCCGCCGCGTCCGTCGTCGACGCCCGCGCCTTCCACGTACCAGCCGCGCAGCTTGATGTCGCCCTGCATGTTGAGCTTGAGGCGCTCGAGCGGATCGCGCGGCACGGTGAACTCCACCACGTGCGTGCGGTTATCCGCCTCGGCCACCGCTTCGTTGTACGGCGCTTTCGCGAAGAAGCCGGGCTTGCGGATGTCGCGCAGGTTCACCTGCCCGTCCGAATCGATCTTGCCGACCGGATCGACCATGCCGGTGACGCGCGTCGCGCGCTCCTTGTTCGGCGGCAGCCAGCGCTGCATCTGGTCGTTGATGCGCTTGAAGCAGGCCGCATCGCTCTTGCACGCGGCCCAGCGTTCCTTGAGCTTGGCGTCGGTGAACTCCTGCACGTGGAAGTCGCCCGCGTAACCAGCGGGCGCGTGGGCGGCCGTGAGCAGCAGGGGCACGCAGCGCGAGGTGCCGTCGGCCTGGCGCAGGGTGTAGCCGGGCAGCTCGGCGTTGCGGTCGGTGCCGACCCAGGCCTTGCAGTCGGTGGGCGGCACGACGCGTGCGACGGGCGTGGAAGCGGTGGGGGCGGTCGTGCAGGCGGCCAGGGCGATGCACGCGGCGATGGCGGCGGCGGCCGGCCGGAAGGTCGGGAAGGGCATGTGTCTCCTGTGCGCGGGTGTCTCCCGCGATCGATGCCCCATGTTCGCGGACGGCGCTGTCAGTCGGCTGTCCACGGGCTGCGGGTATTCCCGCCTTGCATCAGCACGGGTATCAGCGCGGGTCTGCGCCCGGCACGCACAGGCGCGGTGTCCAGTCCTCGACCTGCCGCGAGGCCGCGCGGCGCCGGAAGGTGGCGCGCCAGCGTTCGGCGAGTGCCGGCAGTTCGGCCGCGCGTTCCCACTCGGGCGCGAAGCGCTCGTCGCGTGCGAACAGCAGGGCGATGAGGCGCGACAGCGGCCACTCGGGATGCGGCCGCTCGACCAGCGCGATCGCTGCGTCGCGTTGCACCGCGCCGGGCTGTAGCACGCGGTAGTACCAGCCGGTGCGGCCGCTGTCCTGCATCTCGCGCGCCATGCCTCGCTCGCCGAAGCGCACGTCGAGCTTCCAGCAGGGCTGCCGGCCCTGCGACACCTGCACCAGCGCCTCGCCGAGCCGCAGCACGTCGCCGATGCAGACGCTGGCTTCGTCCCAGCCCACGGTCGAGAGGTTCTCGCCGAAGGCACCGGGCGCGGCCAGCAGGTCATGGCGGCGGCTCCATGCGGACCACGCGGCGTAGTGCTCGCGCGGATAGTGGTGCACCGCCTTCTCGGGACCGCCATGGATGCGCAGGTCGGCCTGCGCGTCGCCCGCGAGGCCGGTGGCCGAGAGCCACAGCGCATCGTCGCTCGGCGACTTGACGATGCCGCTGGGTGTGCGGCCATCGGGCAGCGGCGCGACGGGGCCCACGAGCAATGCGTCGATGCGCACCGGTGCCAGCGTCATTCGAGCTGGCCCAGCCAGGCGCGCAGCATCGCCGCGGCACTCGCTTGCGGCGCGTTGCCCTGCGCGGCGCTTTGGCCGCGCAGCGCCGGAATGTCGATGCCAGCCTGCGCGAGTTCGCACGCATGGCCGATGAGCCAGGGTTCGATGCGCGCGGGATCGGCCTCGGGATGGAACTGCAAGGCGAGCGCGTGGCGGCCATGGCTGAAGGCCTGGTGCGGCGTGAGCGGCGTGCTCGCGAGCAGCTCGGCGCCTTCGGGCAGGTCGAAGGTGTCGCCATGCCAGTGCAGCACCGGCACGTTGGCCAGCGGCGCGAGGCACGATGCCTGGCCGGCCGCGCTCAGCGCGACCGGCGCCCAGCCGATCTCCTTGCCCCCCGAGAAGTACACGCGCGCGCCGAGCGCGCTGGCCATCAACTGCGCGCCGAGGCACAGGCCCAGCGTGGGCCGGCCCAGCGCGAGCCGCGCGCGCAGGCCCGCGATCTCGTCGTGCAGGAAGGGATAGAGGCCGGTGTCGTAGGCAGCGATCGGGCCGCCGAGCACGACGACCAGGTCGGCCTCGCGCCATTCCGCGGGCTCGAGCGGCGAGACGCCGGCCTGCCGGTAGTCGATGGTCCAGCCGGCCTCCCGCAGGACCGGCGCGAACAGGCCGAGGTCCTCGAAGGCCAGGTGCTGCAGCGCGATGCATCGCATGGCGAGGGACTCCTTGTCAAAGGACGATGGAGCTCAGGCCGCGCGCAGGCAGTCCGCGTTGCGCGGGTCCTTGAGCGAGCGGCGTGCGTAGTACTCGAAGGCCACCGTGTTGCGGCGCGGCCGCACGATCCAGTCGTGCGCTTCCTTCGCGAGGCGGTGGTCGATCGGCCGGATGGTGCCGGCCGCGGCGGCCAGCAGGTGCATCTTGGCGGCGCGCTCGAAGGCGATCGACAGCACGCAGGCTTCCTCGATGCTCGTGGCCGCCACCAGCAGGCCGTGATGCGACAGCAGCAGCGCGCGCTTCTGGCCGAGCGCGGCCGAGATGAACTCGCCCTCCTCGTTGCCCACGGGCACGCCGGGCCATTCGCCGACGAAGGCCACGTCGTCGTAGAGCACGCAGTTGTCCATGTGGCTGATCTTCAGCGGCTCCTCGAGCATGCCGAGCGCCGAGGCATGCAGCGCATGGGTGTGGATGATGCAGTTGACGTCGGGCCGCGCGCGGTACACCCACGAGTGGAAGCGGTTCGCCGGGTTGGGCATGCCCGCGCCGTCGAGCACGTGGAGGTCCTCGTCGACCGTCAGCAGGTTGTCCTCGGCGATCTCGTCGAAGCCCAGGCCCAGGCGCTGCGTGAGGTATTCGCCGGGCTTGCCGGTGCGCGCGGTGATCTGGCCCGCGAGGCCCGAGTCGTGCCCGTTGTCGAACAGGATGCGGCAGGTCAGCGCGAGCTTCTGCCGCGGCGTGTAGGGGCTCTCGGCGAAGTGCTGGTCCATCTGAACGATGGATTGGGCGACGAGTTCTTCCTTCGCGAGTTCGAAGGTGTCTTGCAGTGCCATGGGGGATCTCCTTAAGGGGTTTCGCTGGTCGAGAAGGTCTTCTCGGGATGCGCGGGAAAAAGTGCCTGGTAGCCGTCGAGGTCCTCGATGCGCGCGAGCCAGGCGCGGATCGCCACGAAACCCTGCAGCTCGATGCCGCCCATGGGCGCGAGTCGCGTGTAAGGGTACAGCGCCACGTCGGCGATGCTCGGGTGCGTGTCGGTGGCGACCCAGCCGTCGGGGCCTTGCCGTTCGAGCCGCGCTTCGAGCAGCGCGAGCGCGGCCAGGGCCTCGTGCCGGTAGGCGCGGAATTCGGGGCTCGCGGGATCGCGGTCGCGGTGCAGCGCCAGGTGCAGGCGCAGCTTCGCGAGCGGCTTCATGTGGCGCTCCTGTTCGAAGGACAGCCAGGTCAGCACGCGCGCCTGCGCGAGCGGCTCGGCGGGCCACCACGGCGAGCCCTGCGCGAGGAAGTGGAGGATCGCCATCGATTCGGCGATGCGGTGGCCGTCAGCCAGTTCGAGCACCGGCACCTGCGCGAGCGGCGCGATCGCGAGGAAGTCGGGCCGGCGCAGGTCGCCGCGGTCGATCGAGCGCGTGTGCCGTTCGAGCGGCACGCCGAGCAGGCCCGCCATCAGCCGCACCTTCCAGGCATTGCCCGAGCGCAGGGTGTCGTGGAGCTTCATGGCCATCAGTCGACCTTGGTGCCCGCGGCGCGCACCACGCGCGTCCACTTCTCGGTCTCGGCGCGCAGGTGCTTGCCGTAGGCGGCGGCGCCCGTGGGCAGCGGCTCGATGCCGAGCTCGGCCAGGCGTGCCACCAGGGCAGGGCGCTTGAGCGCGCGCGCCAGCGCCTCGTCGACCAGCGCGACCTGGGCCGGCGGCGTGCCGGGCGGCGCCAGCAGCGCATTCCACGAGCCGATCTGGAATTCGCCCAGGCCCTGTTCCTTGCTGGTGGGCAGGTCGGGCACGGCAGGGTTGCGGTGGTCGGCGGCGATCGCGAGCATGCGCAGCTTGCCGGCCTTGGCCTGCGGCTGGATCACGGGAATCGCGTCGATCACGATCTGGACCTGGCCGCCGAGCGCGGCGTTCACCGCCTCGGCGCCGCTCTTGAACGGCACGTGGAGGATGTCGCTGTGCGTCGCGAGCTTGAACAGTTCGAGACCGAGGTGCGGCGAGCTGCCGTTGCCGGCCGAGCCGAAGTTCAGCGTGCCGGGATTCTTCTTCGCATAGGCCGCCAGCGCGGGCAGGTCCTTCACGCCATCGAGGCCCGCGACCGCGAGCACATAGGGCGAGTTGCTGACCAGCGAAACGGGCGTGAGCGCCGCCGGTTCGTAGCCGAGCCGCGCATAGATCATCTTGTTGACCACCTGCGTGCCGACCGTGCCGAGCAGCAGCGTGTAGCCGTCGGGCTGCGCCTGCGCCACGGCCTGCGCGGCGATCGAGCCGCCCGCGCCGGGACGGTTGTCGATCACCACCTGCTGCTTGAGTTCCTCGCCGAGCGCCTGGCCGATGAGCCGGCCGGCCATGTCGGTGATGCCGCCGGCGCCGAACGGGATCACGAGCCGGATCGGCTTGGCGGGGTAGGGCTGGGCCTGGGCCGCCGCGCCGACGCAGGCCAGCGTCAGGGCGAGGACAGGGGCGATCCAGCGGCGGAACGGCGAAGGTGCGGACATACCATACTCCTGTGCGGCGCGGGATCGGCCGCGTTGCGTGTGCGATCGGGTTCGAGAAACAAATCCATTTTAGGACACAAGTGTCCTAAAGAAAAGTCATGTCCATCAAGTTGAAGTTGTTGCGGGTCCAGTCGGGGCTCACGCTGGAGGGGTTGGCGCAGGCCACCGGGTTGACCAAGAGCTACGTGTCCAAGCTCGAGCGCGGCGTGTCCACGCCCTCGGTGGGCGCCGCGCTCAAGCTGTCGAAGGCGCTGGGCGTGCAGGTCGAGGAGCTGTTCGCCGAGTCGTCCGAGGAGGACCCGGTGGTCATCCATCGCCAGCAGCCGGCGACCGCGGGCGGCGCGGCGCGGCTGGTGTCGGGCTCGCTGCCGGGCCACCGCATGGTGGCCTTCGTGCTGCACCCGACCGACGAGCCGGTGCGCAACCACCCGATGAGCCACCACGAGGGCGAGGAGATCCTCCACGTGCTCAAGGGCCGCATCACGCTGCAGCTCGCGAGCCGTACCGAAACCCTGTCGGCCGGCGACACGGCGCATTTCAACGCGGGCATCCCGCACAAGATCACGTCGGTGGGGAAGACGCCGGCCTCGGTGCTGCTTGTGATCGCGCAGGCGGAATGAGCATGCGGGCGCGGCTTCTTCTTGCGTCGATGTTCGCCATGCTGCTGCTTGCCGGTTGCGCGAACACGCCGCCGCATGCGTATTCGGTGTGCGCGACACAGCCGGGGACCGAGGCCTGCCAGGTCGAGCGCTACGACCACGTCGACTGAACGCCGGCGTCGCACACCTGCTGGATATCCCCCGGTTGGATGAGGCGTGCGGTGCACGCAACGCCGCGACGAAATACCGCCGGCATGTGATCGATCCGTCATCGAGGCGCTTCTTCCCGCCCCTAAGATGCGTCCCGCAGGCACACGCGGGACGAGGAGGGCCGTGCACTGCGCCCATCGCGGCGTACTTGGCCGAGTCCCCGAAGCTCGCTTCCACCCCGATCGACGTGGCGCGCGCGGCGCGCTTTGACAGAAGGCATGCGTGATGGTCATCTCCCGTATTTGCAAGGCCCTGCTGGGCGGATGCTGCTTGCTGGCCGCACTGGCCGTTTCGGCCCAACAGCAGCTGCCGGGTGTGCTGGGTCTCAGCTACAAGATCGGACGGCCCTCCATTCCGGCCGCGGCCTATCAGAAGATCACCGTCACGGAATTCAGGTCGATGGTGAGCAAGGCTTTCCGGACATCGGGCTTCTCTCTCGTTGCCGTGGACGCACAGAAGAACAAGTCGACGATCTTCCAGTTCAGGTTCGATGCCTATCCGAAGGTCGAGCCGAAGCCGATGATCTTCGTCTCGGCCGACGAGCTGCCCGACGAGAGAAAGCGGTGCAACCCCTGCTTCCTGCGGTTCGCCGAGATCAGGAATGCGTCCGAGTTCGAGACGCTTCCATGGATGACGCAGTACGAGTTGAGCGCGCTGCTCGTGCCGGCCATCGACAACGCGTACGCCACGATCGAATCCAACGGGCATAGGGATCCCGCGTGGGAACGCTTCAACTACAAGCGGCAGTGGGCCGGCGAGCGGAACCTGTTCGGCAACTCCTTCACCGGTATCGAATTCTCCAGTCTCAAGGAGGCCGTCGCGGGCGCCTACAGGAATGCCGGTTTCATCCCCGTCGAAAGCCTTGGCGGCATCAGGACGCCCGAAGACACGCTGGCTTTCAGTTTCCCCGTGGATCCGGGCAAGGACGGCGGTGCCATCTACACGCTGAAGTTCCGCCGCCAGTACGACGCGGACGGACGCTGCCATCCCTGTGAGGTCGTCGAAGAGTACGACCCCTACCAGCAGCTTCCGCCGGCCGGCTTGTCCGGCATCGTGGGCCGCGCGACGCTCGAGTCGAGGTTCACGGCGGCCCGAAGCGCGGCCTACGAAGCCATGCGAGCCGATCTCGAACGCCATCTGCGCCCCGGCTCCGTGTTTTCGATCCCGCCCAAGCAGGCGCCTCTCGGATCGCCGCGGCCGCCGCCCACGCCACCCATCGCGACATGACGGCGCACGCGCAGTCCGTGTCGGGCAACGTCGCCATCGGCTCGATGCGACGCGAGCATGGGCTGGTCGTCGGCAACCTGCTCGCGGCGCTGGCGGCCGGCGCGCTGGCATCGTGGTCCACGCCGATGATGCTGGCGATCCTCTACATCGACATCTGGCTGCTGGCCAATCCCCATATCGTCGCGACCTACACGCGCCTGGGCGCGATGTTCTCGCGCCCCCGCATGCGCCAGGCGCTGATCTTCGTCGCACCGATCCTGGTACTGGCGGGCCTGACGATCGTCGCGCTCGCCTACGAAGCGGCCGGGCTGTTCGCCCTTTATTTCCTCGCGCAGTCCTTCCATGTCTCCCGCCAGTGCTACGGCATCGCGAGGCGCTACGACCGGAGGCCCCAGGTGCCCTGGCGAAGCCTGCCCTATGGGCTGATCTATCTGTTCCCCGCATGGGGCTATCTGCATCGCAGTGCACAGGGCGCCGACAGCTTTCTCGGCTACCCGATCTGGCTGCCGCCGGTTCCGCAGGCGTGGGCCGTGGCCGCGGGAACCGCAGCCCTCGTCGGCGCCGCGTGCTGGCTGGCATGCCTGGTGTATTCGAGGCGCATGAGGCAGGCGGCGGGACCGTTCGACAGCCTCGTGCTGTCCCACCTGATCGTTTCGCTGGTCGGCTATGTCTGGATCAGCGACATCACCATCGGCTGGCTGGTGGTCAACGTCTGGCACAACATCCAGTACCTGGTGTTCGTCTATCGCCAACGGCAGCGCGACGACACGACGGGCAAGGAGGGCGGCGAGATGGCGAGAAGTTCGGCGGCACGCTCAGCGCCATGGCGCGCCGTCCTGATGCCGCCGATGCGCTTCTTCCTGCCCTGCGCGATCGGCGGTGCCCTCCTGTACCTCGCCGCCAGCCGCATCGGCGAGAGCCTGCTGTGGCTCGGGCTTCCCACCATTCTCATTGCGCACTTCGTCCTGAACTTCCATCACTACCTGGTGGACGGCGTCATATGGAAGCGCCGTCGCACCACGATCGGGTGAGCGGCCGCCGGCCCGCGACGAGGCCATGGAACCAGGGCCGTGGTGGAATACGCAGGCACTGCTTCATGTTCACGGAAAGGATGTGCCTTGGCTTCCACCTCGAAATTGATACCGGCCGCGACCCTGGCGCTGGCCGTCCTGTCGATCGCCGCCTGCAGCGCGCCGCAGGCGCGTGACGACGGCGTCTCCGGCATCTGCCGGCCGGAGGCGGCGAGCGCTCTCGTGGGCAAGAACCGCATCGGCGATGCCGAGGCCCGGCAGTCGACCGGAGCCTCCCTCGTGCGCCAGCTTCAACCCGGACAGCCCGCGACGATGGACTACCGGCGCGAGCGCGTGACGATCGAGACGGACCCGGCCACCGGCAAGATCGTGCGCGCCGCCTGCGGCTAGGGCAGCGGCTGCGCGCGCCCGCACGACTGAACGCCGGGCTGCGATTTCAGTCCTGCCGGCTGTAGTCGGTGGCGCCGCATGTCGGAAGAATCGTCGGGCTCCGAGTTCGCCCGCGCAAAGCCTTCCGATGTCCACGCTCCCCACCTTCACCGCCGCCTGCGGCCTCGCACCCAAGGGCTCCTCCGTGCCACAGGCCCAGGCATCGCGCGCCTGGAGCGTGCATGCGCCCTTCGTCGCGCTGCTGCTCGATCACACGCGGCCCGCCATCGTCGTCGACCTCGGCGCGGAGGGCGGC
>NZ_JBZAYE010000169.1:0-12812 GCF_058244205.1 Variovorax sp. 20P10.2.4 | reverse complement strand
ACCGACGAGGTCGGTTCCTTGTCGTCGGTGTAGACCGTGTAGACCGGCAGCAGCTTGGTCGCGCGGTAGTTCGGCAGCTCCTGCTGGGCGATGCTCGCGCAGGTGAAGGGCGCCACCGAGATGCGCTCGGCCGCCACGGTGCAGCTGCCGCCGTCGTCGGGGATCGCGGTGATCGAGCCCGCCACGCCGGCATTCGGGAACTCGATGCCGATCAGCGAGAACACCGGGCCGCTGTCGGGGCGCTTGCGGTCCCAGTCGAGCAGCACGTCGTGGCTGCGGCTGCCCTGCACGGTCAGCGACGACAGCCGCGTGATCGCCGGCAGGCAGCGCTTGACGCCCACGCTGGCGGCCGCGCGCGTGAGCGTGTCCTGCGGCGGCGCGGGCGGCGCCTGGGGCACGAGCACGCCCTGCGCGAAGGCGGTGGCCGTCAGGGTGCAGGCCGCGGCGCACAGCAGCAGGCGGCGGATCGGAAGCGAGGTCGGGGTCATGGCCATACGGTTCGTTCGGGAGTTCGCGCTCAGGCGTAAAGCGCCTCGATCGCGGCGGTGTAGATGCGCACGTTCTCCTCGCCTTCGGGGTCCAGCCGCTCGAGCAGCGCCCGCGCGCGCTCGCGGTAGTTGGGCAGGTCGGCGTCGTGCTCGGCGAAGGCGCGCCGCAGCGCCCGGCCGCCGTCCTCGCAGTCGAAGCCCTGGTAGCGGTAGCCGCAGTCGCCGATCAGGTGCGAGTTGTGCACCAGCGGATAGCCGCCGTACAGCGCCTCGTAGTAGAGGTAGTTCTGGCCGTTCTCCCAGTGGTGCGCGAACACGCAGTCGACATTGGGCGGCACCACCTGGTAGACCGGGAAGCGCCCCTCGAACGAGGCCAGCCCATGCTGCACCAGGTCCAGGCTCTGGGCGAAGCCGACGAACAGCGGCTTTTCGCGCAGGTGGAAGCTGTTGTAGACCCACAGGCGCTCGATCAGGTCGGGCTGCGCGCGGTGCGCCGCCTCGCAGCCCAGCATCGGGATGAAGCTGGTCTTCACCATGCAGATGTTGGGCTCGAAGATCGCCACGCGCCAGTGCCTGCGCCCGGGCTCGTAGGCGAAGGGCTTGCCGCCACCGCTGCGCGCCAGGGCGCGCTCGAGCACCATCGGGCTCCACAGGTGCGGCATCAGGCGCACCGGCGTGCGGAAGGCGGCCTCGAAATAGGGTTTGCAGGTGGCCTCGTACTCGGGCAGCGTCCAGACCTCGTTGTAGGGCGCCAGCGTCAGCAGCAGGCCATGCGGCTTGTCGAAGATCATGCGCTCGATGTCGATCACGTAGTCGTTGCCCACGCGCATCGACACGATCTTGCCGCCGCGCTCGCGGAAGGCCACGGCCCAGTCGCGCCCGAGCTGGGCGCTCATCTCGATCATCACGTCGAGTTCCTGCGCGGCGGTTGCCATGTCGATGATCGGCACCGGCGAATCGGCCAGGAAGCCGGCCGCATCGGCCGGCGCGCCGTCGCCGCCGCCGGCCACGAGCACCGTGCTGGCCACGCGCGGCGAGCGCAGCAGCAGCATCACGAGGAACAGGCAGTTCTGGTAGACGCCGTTCTCCCACAGGCTCTGCTCGCCCTTGCGGATGAAGATCGAGACGCCGACGCGCAGCTTGTCGGGCACGGCGTTCATCGCGCGGCACCTCCGGCGCGGAAGTTCGCATCGCCGCCCACCAGCTGCAGCAGCCGCTGCGCATAGCCCTCGACGTTGGCGCTCGCCAGCGGATCGAGCGCGTCGAACACGCGCTGCGAGCGGGCCCTGTAGTCGTCGAGTTGCGCGTCGTGATGGCGTGCCGCGTTCAGCAACTGCTCGACGCCGGCGCCGACTTCGAAGCCCGGGTAGTAATAGCCCGCGTCGCGCAGCCAGGGCGAGTTGTGCACCAACGGGTAGTTGCCGTAGAGCGCGTCGAGGTAGCTGTAGTTCTGGTCGTTCTGCCACTGGTGCGACACCACCGCGTCGGCGTACTGCACCATGAAGCCCGCGAAGTCATGCCGGCCATGGAAGATCGCCTTGTGCTCGCGCACGATGTCGAGCGAGTTCGCCAGGTAGAGCATGGTCGGGTGGTCCTTCATGTGCAGCGTGTTGAGCGCATGCATCCAGTTCACCGCCTTCGGGTCGGCGCGGTAGGCGCCGTCGCAGATCAGCATCGGCAAGGTGCCGGCCTTCACCACCGAGATGTTGGGTTCGAAGATCGCCACCCGGAAGCCCGGCTGCTCGGCCGTGCGCGGCACGTAGCCGAAGCGGAAGCCCGCCGCCTCGACCTCGGCCACGCGCTGCGCGAGGAACTCGGGGGACCAGAGGTAGGGCACCACGTGCACCGGGCAGCGGTTGTACACGCGCATCATCGGCGCGAAGGCCTGGTCCTTGGGCAGCAGCCAGACCTCGTCGCAGCGGTCCGGCCGGCTGAAGTGGCCCTTGTCGGAGAAGAGGATCGGCTCGGCCAGCGACACGAAGGGCTGGCCCACGCAATGGAACACCACGCGCCCGCCGCGGGCCCGGAAATACGACAGCCACGAGACCTCGAGCGCGCCCGCCATCTCGAACACCACGTCGAGCGCATCGGTGAGCTCGCGCGCCCGGCCGATCGCGAGCCCGCGCGCTGCCAGGTCGACCTGCGGCGGCATCGCCGACTGGTCGCCCGCGTCGATCAGCGTGACCGACTCCACGAACGGGATCTGCTGCAGCAGCCGGGCCAGGAACAGCACGTTCTGCCCCATGCCGTTCTCCCAGATGTTCTGGCCGGCGTGGGTGAGGACTGAAATACCGATGCGCATGGGCAGCGAGTGTCCCTCAAAAAAGGAAGGCCCCCGCGCCTGGGGCGCGGGAGCCTTCGAGGGGGCTTTTCTCTCCCTGTGACTTACTTCCACTTCCAGCCGATGCCGGCGTTGATGCCCCACTCCTTGCCCGTGGTCGAGAGGCCCGCGCCCCAGGACATCTTGCCGTCGTCCGACAGGGCCTTGAAGGTCAGCGCCACCGCGCTGTAGCCCTTGTAGCTGCCGAAGCCCACGCCCACGGTCTTCTCGCCGGGGTAGAGCGTCGGCAGGTAGGTGCCCGACATCGCGAACGCCATCGCCGTGCCCGAGTAGGCGACGCGCGCCACGTCGCCGATCTGGTTGCGCACGTCGGTCAACTGCTGCACGTTGACCGCGTCGCCCGGCAGGATGCCCGGTGCCACGTTGCTGATGCGCGTGCCGCCCGCCGCCTGGCCGGCGCCCAGCGTGATCTGGTTGTAGTTGACCGACCCGTCGGGGTTGGTCTCGTACTGCACGCTGCTGGCCTTCGAAGCCGCCGAGGCTGCCTTCAGCTGCGCCACGTTGGTGGCGTCGCTGTCGGCCGAGCCCGCGGCCACGCCGGTGATCTGGCGGAACTGGCCGTTGGCCGCATCGCCGACCGACACCGCGCCCTGCGTGCTGGTGGTGGCCTTGATCGCCGCCTCCTGCGCCGCGGTGGCGCTGCCTGGCACGTAGCCAGCCACGCCCGCGCCCCTGGAGGCCACCGAGCCCGAGCCCAGGGCCACGCCGCCGGTCTGCTGGACCACCGCGTTGAAGCCGACGGCCGTGCCGTTCGAGACGTTCGACGCCGCGCTCCTCGAGGTGCCGCCCGCATCCGCGCCGTCGCCGATCGCCACGCCCTTGCCGCCCGCGCTGGCACCCGCACCGATCGCCTGCGAGCCGGTGGCCAGTGCTCCGGTACCGATCGCGATCGCGTTGGTGCCCGTGGCCTGCGCCCCGAAGCCCACCGCCACCGCGCCGTCGGCCGTCGCCTTCGCGCCGTTGCCCGCGGCGAAGGAGTTCGCGCCGCTGGCCACCGATTGCGGTCCGATCGCCACCGACTCCTGGCCGATGGCCTGCGAGTCGCCTGCCGTCGAGTTGGCGTGGAAGTACTTCGTGCCGTTGTTGTAGATGTTGGTGACGGTGCTGTTGGTGGTGCTCAGCCCCGTCGACAGGCTGCCGATGCCGCTGACCGACCCGCTGATGCTCGTCGACAGGCTGCTGAGGTTGCTGTTCGTCGTGCTCAGCCCGCTCGACAGGCTGCCGAGACCGCTGGTGACGGTGCTCAGGCCGGTCGAGGTCGAGGTCGACAGGCTGGAGACGTTGCTGTTCGTCGTGCTCAGGCCCGACGACAGGCTGCCGATGTTGCTGGTCGCGGTGCTCAGGCCGGTCGAGGTGGAGGTCGACAGGCTGTTGATGCTGCTCGTGGCCGTGCTCAGGCCGGTCGAGGTGGAGGTCGACAGGCTGTTGATGCTGCTGGTCGCCGTGCTCAGCCCGCTCGAGGTGGACGTCGACAGGCTGTTGATGCTGCTCGTCGCCGTGCTCAGGCCGCTCGAGGTGGATGTCGAGAGGCTGTTGATGCTGCTCGTTGCCGTGCTCAAGCCGCTCGAGGTGGACGTCGACAGGCTGCCGATGCTGCTCGTCGCCGTGCTCAGGCCGCTCGACGTGGACGTCGACAGACTGCTCACGGTGCTGTTCGTCGTGCTCAGCCCGATCGACAGGCTGCCGATGCCGCTGCTCACGGTGCTCAGGCCCACCGACAGGCTGCCGATGGAGCTGGTCGCCGTGCTCAGGCCGGTCGAGGTCGAGGTCGAGAGGCTGTCGATGCTGCTCGTGGCGGTGCTGAGGCCGGTCGACGTGGAGGTCGACAAGCTGCCGATCGAACTCGTCGCCGTGCTGAGGCCAGTGGACGTCGACGTCGAGAGGCTGCTGACGCCGCTGGTGGCGGTGCTCAGGCCGGTGGACAGGCTGTCGATGCTGCTGGTGGCGGTGCTGAGGCCGGTCGACGTGGACGTGGACAGGCTGCCGATGCTGCTGGTCGCAGTGCTCAGGCCCGTGGAGGTCGAGGTCGACAAGCTGCCGATGGAGCTCGTTGCCGTGCTCAAGCCAGTCGACGTGGAAGTCGAAAGGCTGCCGATGCTGCTCGTGGCGGTGCTCAGGCCCGTCGAGGTAGACGTGGACAAGCTGCCGATCGAACTCGTCGCCGTGCTGAGGCCGGTAGACGTCGAGGTCGAGAGACTGTCGATGCTGCTCGTGGCGGTGCTCAGACCCGTCGAGGTTGACGTGGACAAGCTACCGATCGAACTCGTCGCCGTGCTGAGGCCGGTAGACGTCGAGGTCGAGAGGCTGCCGATGGAACTCGTCGCAGTGCTCAGACCCGTCGACGTCGACGTGGACAAGCTACCGATCGAACTCGTCGCCGTGCTGAGGCCGGTAGACGTCGAGGTCGAGAGGCTGCCGATAGAACTCGTCGCAGTGCTCAAGCCCGTGGAGGTCGAAGTCGACAGGCTACCGATAGCGCTGGTGGCGGTGCTCAGACCGGTCGAGGTCGAAGTGGACAGGCTGTCGATGGAGCTCGTTGCCGTGCTCAGGCCGGTCGACAGGCTGCCGATGCTGCTTGTGGCGGTACTCAGGCCCGTCGAAGTAGACGTGGACAGGCTACCGATCGAACTCGTCGCCGTGCTGAGGCCGGTAGACGTCGAGGTCGAAAGGCTGCCGATCGAGCTCGTCGCCGTGCTCAAGCCAGTCGACGTGGAGGTCGAAAGGCTGCCTATGCTGCTCGTGGCGGTGCTCAGACCCGTCGACGTCGACGTGGACAAGCTATCGATTGAACTCGTCGCCGTGCTCAAGCCGGTCGACGTGGAAGTCGAGAGGCTGCCGATGCTGCTGGTCGCGGTGCTCAGACCTGTGGAGGTCGAAGTCGACAAGCTGCCGATGGAGCTCGTGGCCGTACTCAAGCCGGTGGACGTCGAGGTCGAAAGGCTGCCAATGCTGCTCGTGGCCGTGCTCAGACCGGTCGAGGTCGATGTGGACAGGCTACCGATCGAGCTCGTTGCCGTGCTCAGGCCAGTGGACGTCGAGGTCGAGAGGCTGCCAATGCTGCTGGTCGCAGTGCTCAGCCCCGTCGACGTCGACGTAGACAAGCTACCGATCGAGCTCGTTGCGGTGCTCAAGCCAGTCGACGTGGAAGTCGAGAGACTGTCGATGCCGCTCGTGGCCGTGCTCAGGCCCGTCGAAGTCGACGTGGACAAGCTGTCTATGGAGCTCGTTGCCGTGCTGAGGCCAGTGGACGTCGAGGTCGACAGGCTGCCAATGCTGCTCGTGGCCGTGCTCAGACCGGTCGAGGTCGAGGTGGACAGGCTACCGATCGAGCTCGTTGCCGTGCTCAGGCCAGTCGACGTCGAAGTCGAGAGGCTGTCGATGCTGCTGGTCGCCGTGCTCAAGCCGGTCGACGTCGATGTGGACAGGCTGCCAATCGAGCTCGTGGCGGTGCTCAGGCCCGTCGAAGTCGAGGTGGACAGGCTGCCGATCGAGCTCGTTGCCGTGCTCAGGCCGGTCGACGTCGAGGTCGACAGGCTGTCAATGCTACTGGTCGCAGTGCTCAGACCGGTAGAGGTCGACGTGGACAGACTACCGATCGAGCTCGTTGCAGTGCTCAGGCCGGTCGAAGTCGATGTCGACAAGCTATCGATGCTGCTGGTCGCCGTGCTCAGACCCGTAGAGGTCGATGTGGACAAGCTGCCGATGGAGCTCGTTGCCGTGCTCAACCCCGTCGACGTAGAGGTTGACAGGCTGCCAATGCTGCTCGTGGCAGTGCTCAGACCGGTCGAGGTCGAGGTGGACAAGCTGTCGATGGAGCTCGTCGCCGTGCTGAGGCCAGTTGACGTCGAAGTGGACAGGCTGCCGATGCTGCTGGTCGCGGTGCTCAGACCCGTAGAGGTCGAGGTCGACAAGCTGCCGATCGAGCTCGTTGCCGTGCTCAAACCGGTCGACGTGGACGTCGACAGGCTATCGATGCTGCTGGTTGCGGTGCTCAGGCCCGTCGAGGTCGACGTGGACAGGCTGCCGATCGAACTCGTTGCTGTGCTCAAACCGGTCGACGTGGACGTCGACAGGCTATCGATGCTGCTCGTCGCGGTGCTCAGACCCGTCGACGTGGAAGTCGACAGGCTGCCGATGGAGCTTGTTGCCGTGCTGAGGCCAGTAGACGTCGAGGTCGAGAGACTGTCGATGCTGCTCGTCGCAGTGCTCAGACCCGTGGAGGTTGAGGTGGACAAGCTACCGATGGAGCTTGTCGCTGTGCTCAAGCCCGTAGAGGTCGAAGTCGACAAACTGTCAATAGAGCTCGTTGCCGTGCTCAGGCCAGTGGACGTCGAGGTCGAAAGGCTGCCAATGCTGCTCGTGGCCGTGCTGAGGCCGGTCGACGTCGAGGTCGACAGGCTGTCGATACTGCTCGTCGCAGTGCTCAGGCCGGTGGATGTCGAGGTCGACAAGCTACCGATGGAGCTCGTTGCCGTGCTCAAGCCAGTCGACGTCGAAGTCGACAGGCTATTGATGCTGCTCGTGGCGGTGCTGAGACCGGTCGAGGTCGACGTGGACAGGCTGTCGATACTGCTGGTCGCGGTGCTCAGCCCCGTCGACGTGGAGGTCGACAGACTGCCGATGCTGCTCGTGGCCGTGCTCAAACCGGTCGATGTCGATGTGGACAGGCTGCCAATCGAGCTCGTTGCCGTGCTCAGACCAGTCGACGTCGAAGTCGAGAGGCTATCGATGCTGCTCGTCGCGGTACTCAGGCCCGTAGAGGTCGAGGTGGACAGGCTGCCGATCGAACTCGTTGCCGTGCTCAGGCCAGTCGACGTCGAAGTCGACAGGCTATCGATGCTGCTCGTCGCGGTGCTCAGACCCGTCGAAGTCGACGTGGACAGGCTGCCGATCGAACTCGTTGCCGTGCTCAAGCCGGTCGACGTCGAGGTCGACAAGCTGTCGATACTGCTGGTCGCGGTGCTCAGACCCGTGGAGGTCGAGGTGGACAGGCTACCGATGGAACTCGTGGCCGTGCTCAAGCCCGTCGAGGTCGACGTCGACAAGCTGCCGATGGAGCTTGTCGCCGTGCTCAACCCGGTCGACGTGGAGGTCGACAGGCTGTCAATAGAGCTCGTTGCCGTGCTCAGGCCAGTCGATGTCGAGGTGGACAAGCTACCGATGCTGCTGGTCGCCGTGCTCAGACCGGTCGACGTGGACGTCGACAGGCTACCGATCGAACTCGTCGCGGTGCTCAACCCCGTGGAGGTCGAGGTCGACAGGCTGTCGATAGAGCTCGTTGCCGTGCTCAGGCCAGTCGACGTGGAGGTCGAGAGGCTGCCGATCGAACTCGTCGCGGTGCTCAAGCCAGTGGAGGTCGAGGTCGACAAGCTACCGATGGAACTCGTGGCCGTGCTCAAACCGGTCGACGTCGAGATAGACAGGCTGTCGATACTGCTCGTAGCGGTGCTCAGACCCGTCGACGTGGAGGTCGACAGGCTGCCGATGGAACTCGTCGCAGTGCTCAGACCGGTCGACGTCGAGGTCGACAGGCTATCGATGCTGCTCGTCGCGGTGCTCAGACCCGTCGAAGTCGACGTGGACAGGCTGCCGATCGAGCTCGTTGCTGTGCTCAAGCCGGTGGACGTCGAGGTCGAAAGACTGCCAATGCTGCTGGTGGCAGTGCTCAAACCCGTGGAGGTCGAGGTCGAGAGGCTGCCGATGCTGCTGGTCGCCGTGCTCAAACCAGTGGAGGTCGAGGTCGACAAGCTACCGATGGAACTCGTGGCCGTGCTCAGGCCAGTCGATGTCGAAGTCGACAGGCTATCGATGCTGCTCGTGGCAGTGCTCAGCCCCGTCGACGTGGAAGTCGACAGGCTGCCGATGCTGCTGGTCGCGGTGCTGAGACCGGTCGAGGTCGATGTCGACAAGCTACCGATCGAACTCGTCGCCGTGCTCAGACCAGTCGATGTCGAAGTCGACAGACTGCCGATGCTGCTGGTCGCCGTGCTCAAGCCGGTCGACGTCGACGTGGACAGGCTGCCAATCGAACTCGTCGCAGTGCTCAGCCCGGTCGACGTCGAGGTCGAAAGGCTGTCGATGCTGCTGGTCGCGGTGCTCAGGCCCGTGGAGGTCGAGGTGGACAAGCTACCGATGGAACTCGTGGCCGTGCTCAAGCCAGTCGATGTCGAAGTCGACAGGCTATCGATGCTGCTCGTGGCGGTGCTCAGACCCGTCGACGTGGAGGTCGACAGGCTGCCGATGCTGCTGGTCGCGGTGCTCAAGCCCGTGGAGGTCGAAGTCGACAAGCTGCCGATGGAGCTCGTGGCCGTGCTCAAACCGGTCGACGTCGAGGTCGAAAGGCTGTCGATGGAACTCGTTGCCGTGCTCAGACCAGTCGAGGTCGATGTGGACAGGCTACCGATCGAGCTGGTTGCCGTGCTGAGGCCAGTCGACGTCGAGGTCGACAAGCTATCGATGCTGCTCGTCGCAGTGCTCAGACCCGTGGAGGTCGACGTGGACAGGCTGCCGATGGAACTCGTTGCCGTGCTGAGGCCAGTCGACGTCGACGTCGAGAGGCTGTCAATGCTGCTCGTAGCAGTGCTCAGACCCGTCGAGGTCGACGTCGAGAGGCTGCCGATGGAGCTCGTTGCCGTGCTGAGGCCGGTCGACGTCGAGGTCGACAGACTGTCGATACTGCTGGTCGCGGTGCTCAGGCCCGTGGAGGTGGAGGTCGACAGGCTACCGATGGAGCTTGTCGCAGTGCTCAGACCGGTCGACGTCGACGTGGACAGGCTACCGATCGAACTCGTTGCCGTGCTCAGGCCAGTCGATGTCGAAGTCGAAAGGCTATCGATGCTGCTCGTCGCGGTGCTCAGACCGGTCGAGGTCGATGTGGACAGGCTGCCAATCGAACTTGTCGCAGTGCTCAGGCCAGTGGACGTCGACGTCGACAGGCTGCCGATACTGCTAGTCGCGGTACTCAGGCCCGTAGATGTCGAGGTGGATAGGCTACTGATGGAACTCGTGGCCGTGCTCAAGCCCGTCGAGGTCGAGGTCGACAAGCTGCCGATCGAACTCGTTGCCGTGCTGAGGCCCGTCGACGTCGAAGTCGAGAGACTGTCGATGCTGCTCGTCGCGGTGCTCAGCCCCGTCGAGGTCGACGTGGATAGGCTGCCGATAGAACTCGTCGCCGTGCTCAAGCCGGTCGACGTAGAAGTCGAGAGACTGCCTATGGAACTCGTCGCAGTGCTCAGACCCGTCGACGCGGACGTCGACAGGCTGCCGATCGAACTCGTTGCCGTGCTAAGTCCAGTCGACGTCGAGGTCGACAAGCTGTCGATGCTGCTCGTCGCGGTGCTCAGGCCCGTGGAAGTCGAGGTGGATAGGCTACCGATGGAACTCGTCGCCGTGCTCAAGCCGGTCGACGTAGAGGTCGACAGGCTGTCGATGCTGCTCGTCGCGGTGCTCAGGCCCGTGGAGGTCGAGGTGGACAGGCTACCGATGGAACTCGTCGCCGTGCTCAGCCCGGTCGATGTCGAGGTCGAAAGGCTGTTGATGGAGCTTGTTGCCGTGCTGAGCCCACTCGACGTAGAAGTCGAGAGACTGCCGATGGAACTCGTCGCAGTGCTCAAGCCGGTCGAAGTCGAGGTAGACAGGCTGCTGATCGAGCTCGTTGCCGTGCTCAAACCGGTGGAGGTCGAGGTCGAGAGGCTATCGATGCTGCTCGTTGCGGTGCTCAGCCCTGTGGAGGTCGAAGTCGACAAGCTGCCGATGGAGCTCGTGGCCGTGCTCAAACCGGTCGATGTCGAGGTCGAGAGGCTGCCGATGCTGCTCGTAGCCGTGCTCAGACCCGTCGAGGTGGAGGTCGACAGGCTGCCGATGCTGCTGGTCGCAGTGCTCAAGCCCGTGGACGTCGACGTCGAGAGGCTACCGATGGAGCTCGTTGCAGTGCTCAAGCCGGTGGAGCTGGAAGTCGACAAGCTCGACACGCTGCTGTTCGTCGTGCTCAGGCCCGACGACAGACTGCCGATGCTGCTGGTCGTGGTGCTCAGTCCGGTCGAGAGGCCATCGATGCGGCTGTTCGCCGTGCTCAGACCTGTGGAGGTCGAGGTCGAAAGGCTTCCGATCGAGCTGGTCGCAGTGCTCAGGCCGGTCGACGTCGAAGTCGAGAGGCTGCCGATGCTGCTGGTCGCCGTGCTCAAGCCGGTCGACGTCGACGTGGACAGGCTGCCGATCGAACTCGTTGCAGTGCTCAGACCGGTCGAGGTGGAGGTCGACAGACTGCCGATCGAACTGGTCGCAGTGCTCAACCCCGTGGAAGTCGACGTCGACAAGCTCGACACGCTGCTGTTCGTCGTGCTCAGCCCCGAAGACAAGCTGCCAATCGAGCTGGTCGCAGTGCTCAGGCCCGTCGAGGTCGAGGTCGACAAGCTGCCGATCGAACTCGTTGCAGTGCTCAGACCGGTCGAGGTGGAGGTCGAGAGGCTGCCGATGGAACTCGTTGCGGTGCTGAGCCCCGTGGACGTCGAGGTCGACAGACTGCCGATCGAACTGGTCGCAGTGCTCAAGCCTGTCGAGGTCGATGTGGATAGGCTGCCGATGCTGCTCGTGGCCGTGCTCAGCCCCGTGGAAGTCGAAGTCGACAGGCTCGACACGCTGCTGTTCGTCGTGCTCAGACCCGACGACAAACTACCGATCGAGCTGGTCGCAGTGCTCAGGCCTGTCGAGGTCGACGTGGACAAGCTACCGATGCTGCTCGTGGCCGTACTCAGACCGGTGGACGTGGAGGTCGACAAGCTGCCGATGGAACTCGTCGCGGTACTCAGACCCGTGGAAGTCGAAGTCGAAAGGCTGCCGATCGAGCTGGTTGCGGTACTCAGACCTGTCGAGGTCGAGGTGGACAAGCTACCGATGCTGCTCGTGGCCGTGCTCAGACCGGTGGACGTGGAGGTCGACAAGCTGCCGATGGAACTCGTCGCGGTACTCAGACCCGTGGAAGTCGAAGTCGAGAGGCTACCGATCGAGCTGGTCGCAGTGCTCAGACCTGTCGAGGTCGACGTGGACAAGCTACCGATGCTGCTCGTGGCCGTGCTCAGGCCCGTGGACGTGGAGGTCGACAGGCTGCCGATGGAGCTCGTCGCGGTACTCAGACCTGTGGAAGTCGAAGTCGAGAGGCTGCCGATTGAGCTGGTCGCAGTGCTCAGGCCCGTCGAAGTCGACGTGGACAAGCTACCGATGCTGCTCGTGGCCGTGCTCAAGCCCGTGGACGTGGAGGTCGACAGGCTGCCGATCGAACTCGTAGCCGTGCTCAGCCCCGTGGAACTGGAAGTCGACAAGCTCGACACGCTGCTGTTGGTCGTGCTCAAGCCCGACGACAGGCTGCCGATGCTACTGGTCGTGGTGCTCAGTCCGGTCGACAGGCCATCGATGCGGCTGTTTGCCGTGCTCAAGCCAGTGGAGGTCGACGTCGACAGGCTACCGATGCTGCTCGTGGCGGTGCTCAAGCCAGTCGAAGTCGAAGTCGAGAGGCTACCGATGGAACTGGTCGCCGTGCTCAACCCCGTCGACGTCGACGTCGACAGGCTCGACACGCTGCTGTTCGTCGTACTCAAACCCGACGACAAGCTGCCGATGCTGCTGGTGGCCGTGCTCAATCCCGTGGAAGTCGAGGTCGAGAGGCTGCCGATCGAGCTGGTGGCGGTGCTCAGCCCCGTCGAGGTGGACGTCGACAGGCTGCCAATAGAGCTCGTCGCCGTGCTCAACCCTGTGGAGGTCGACGTCGACAAACTCGACACGCTGCTGTTCGTCGTGCTCAGCCCCGACGACAAGCTCCCGATGCTGCTGGTCGCGGTGCTCAGGCCCGTCGAGGTCGAGGTCGACAGGCTGCCGATGGAGCTCGTCGCCGTGCTCAACCCCGTCGACGTCGAAGTCGACAAGCTCGAAACGCTGCTGTTCGTCGTGCTCAAGCCCGACGACAGGCTACCGATGCTGCTCGTGGCCGT
>NZ_JBZAYE010000168.1:0-12887 GCF_058244205.1 Variovorax sp. 20P10.2.4 | reverse complement strand
CGCTGGCCGAGGCGCTGTCCGCGAGCAAGCCCATGCCGGTGGCCAGCGCGAGCATGCCGCCGGTCTTGTCGCTCACCGTCGATTCGAAGCGGATGTCGCCGCCGGTGCCCGCGCCGCTCGCATCGGCCAGCGTGCCGGTGGCGCCCGCGAGGCCGCCGCCGTAGATGTTGCGGCCGGTGACGGCGATGGAGCCGCCGGCCACGGTACCGCTCGCGGTGCTCAGCAGCGCATCGGGCTGGGCGCCGCGCTGCAGCAGCACGTCGCCGTTGCCGCCGACGATGTTGATCTGGCCGCCCTCGGCACGCAGGCCCTGGCCGGCGCCGCTGGCACGGATCCACACCGCCGCAGGCGTGACGCCTTCGTCGATGCCGGCCGGTGGCGGGGTCGGCACGCCGTTGAAGTCGTAGGTCACGCCCGCGCTGCCGGCGGTGCCGACGATGTCGATGCGCCGCCCCTGGCCGGCGGTGATGCCGGTATCGCCGATCAGCACGCCGTGCGAGGCATTGATGGTGGCCGAGGCCGAGAGCTTGGCGAATTCGTCGGTGCCCAGCAGCGTTCCGAGGTCGGCGCCCTGGCCTTCCACACGCACGTTGCCGCCGGTGGCGATGTCGACGCCGTTGGCCTGCACGCCCGCGCCCGCGACGTTGAAGCGCAGCCGCCCCACGGCATCGCCGGTGGTCCATCCGCGCGTGCTGCCGCGCAGCACGATGTCCCCGCCGGTGGAGGCGATGCGGCTGCGAGGGCCCGGGACGCTGCCGGCCTCGCGCCCGATCTCCACGCCCTTGGCGGCCAGCCCGCCGACACCGTCGACGGTGATGGCGCCGCTGCCGGTGATCAGCTCGGAGCTGGAGATCAGCACGCCCGAGCTGCCGTTGAGCGTGGAGCTCGAAAACAGCGTGCGGCCCTCGCCGCGCAGGTTGATGACACCGCCCTCGGTGCAGCTGGCGGCATCGACGCCGCAGGTCGAGATGCGGCTGTTGCGCAACTCGATGCCGGCGCCCACGCCCGAATCGCCGAACTCGGAGGCATAGCCGATGGCGCGGCCGTTGGCGGCATCGCCCTGCCCGTAGAAGCGCACGTTGCCGCCGTTGGTCTCGATGCGCGCGTTCGTCATCTGGATCTGCGCGGCCCCCTCGCCTTCGGAGGTCACGATCGGGGTGTTGCCGGCCCCCGGCACCGTGCCGTTGGCATCGACATTGAAGTCCACGTTCAACGCGCCGCTCGTCGACTGGAGGGTCGAACGGTCGAGCATCGCGATGCCGGTGGCCGAATCCACGCGCAGCGAGGCGGTGCCGCCCTCGCTCTTGACCACCTGGGCCGCGGTATCGAACAGCACGCCGAAGCGCTCCTGCCCGCCCTCGGCATTGGCCGCGTTGCTCGCGAGCGTGACGTCGGTGCCCTGGCCGAGCGCGCGGCCCAGTGCCTGCGAGCTGATCGGGCTCGAGGCCATGCCGCCGGCGCTGGGAAAGCTGCCGGGGTCGTAGTTCGGCGCCTCGGGCGTCACCACGATCTGCTTGTTGGAATTCAGCGTCCACTTGCCGTTGGCGCCACCGTTCGCACCGCCCGCGGCCGACAGCGCGAGGTCGTTGCCGACCTGGATCGCATCGGCGCTGGTGCTGATGTTGCCGCCCGCGCCCGAGCCCGCCCCCTTGGCCGACAGCGTGCCCGACAGGTGCAGGCCGAGCCGGGTGGCCGGCGGTGCCTCGCTGCCGGTGCCCGGCAGCGAGGCGTAGCTGGCTTGCTCGATGCGGATCTCGCCCCCCGCGGCATTGCCGGTGCGGCCATCGGCACGCACCACGGCACCCGATCCCAGCAGCGCGGCGGGCGGCGCCGATGCGATCGACAACCCGCTCAACGCCTTGAGCTGCACCGAACCCCCGCCTGCATCGCCGCTCGCGTCGACCAGCGCGCCATCCATCACGCGCACATTGCCCGCGGCCACCGAGATGCGGCCACCGACCGCCGTGCCGGTGGAGGTCGCATCGAGCGTGCCGCCCACGCGCACCTCGTTGTCGGCGCCGCCGCCGAGCACGATCTCGCCGTTCTTCGTGCCGAGCGAACGCGCGCGCACCACGCCGGCCTGGTTCACCACCAGCTCGCCGAGGGTGGTCGACTGGCCCACCATCACGACCTTGCCGCCGTCGGCCTGCACGGTGCCCGTGTTGCCGACCGAGGCGTTGGTCGCCATCGAGTCGGACGCGATCGCGATGTTGGTGAGGCCGTCGCCCGCGAGGTCGAAGGTGATCTTGCGGCCCGAGACCAGCGCCACGGTCTGGCCGTCGGCCGTGATGGTGCCGGTGTTGCTCACGCCCGCGCCCATCAGCACGACGGGGCCGCCGGTGGCCGTGATGCCGCCTTCGTTCACCACCGTCTTGGCATTGGCGTTCAGCCGCTCGAAGCTGAAGTTGGTCGTGCCACCGAGGAAGTTCGCGTCGCTGGTGGTCAGGCCCAGTGTCGAGGCCACGAGGCCGCCGACGTTGACGCTGGCACCGGAACCGAACATCACGCCGTTCGGGTTGATGAGGAACACGCGGCCGTTGGCGTTGAGCTGGCCCGCGATGGTCGAGAGCTCGTTGCCGGTGACGCGGTTGAGCAGGATCGCCGAGGCATTGGGCTGCTGGATGTTGACGATGTTCTTGGCGCCGATCGAGAACGTGGTCCAGTTGACGATGCCGCGCTGGCTGCCTTGCACGATGCTCATGATGTTGCCGGCCTGGGTCATCGAGACCACGTTGCCCGGCAGCGCCGAGGGCAGGAAGCCCGTGGGCAGCACCTGCGCCATCGCGGGCACGGCGCCCGCGCAGATCAGCGAGAACGCGACCGGCCGCAGCCGCAGGCGGCGCGTGGTGGCGCGAAGAAGAGGAGACGTGCGTTGCTTCATGGTCAGAACGCCTTTTGAACCTGGACGTACAGCCGCGGGTTGTGGCCGCCGCCGTCGGTCTGTGCCCGCGGTGTGCCGTCACGCCAGGCCAGCGTCGCATTGATCGAGAAATTGCCGGGGCGCGACCAGCTCATGCCGATGCCGTAGCCGCGCAGGCTGTGCGAGTTCTCGCCGTCGAAGGGCGAGGGACGGCGCGCGAGCTTGCCGCGCGCCGCGTCGTAGAACACGAAGGGCGTGAACTCCTCGTTGACCGACCAGCGCCATTCGACGGTGCCGATCACGCCCTGGTCGGCCAGCAGTTCGCCCGAGGGGTAGGCACGCACGGCGCGCGCGCCGCCGAGCGCGAGCTTCTCCGAAGCATCGAGGTTCTTGCTGGCCCACTGGCCGCCGATGGCGAGGTACAACGAATGGCGCGGCACGATCGATTGCAGCCGCGAGAGCTGGAAGCTCATCTTGGTGAAGCCGCCCTCGGTGTGGCGGCCGCCGAAGGCCTGGTCGGCCGCGAGGGTCTGCGGGTCGCGGATCGACAGCGAGCCGTGGTAGAGCGTGCCGGTGCTGGCCCAGTAGCCGCCGCCGAAGACGTCGTCGCGCCGCTCCCAGGCCCAGCCCAGGCCGATGCCGCGCACGCGCTTCTTGACGTCGTAGTCGACGACGCGGATCTCGTCCTTGAGGTCCTTGAGGTCGGCGGTCAGCCGCAGGAACAGGTTCTGCTGGCGCTGGCGGATCAGCGGATAGTTGAGCGAAAAATCAAGCACGTCGGCGCGGCCCTGCGCGTCGAGGTCGGAGAACTGGCCGCCGAGGTCGTAGCTCACGCGCGCCAGGCCCATGCCGGCGCGCAGGCCGCTGGTGCCGATCGGTGCCTCGTAGGCGATGCGGCCGTATTGCAGCGCATTGCTGTCGGACACCATGACGCGCGCATCGAGGTTGTCGCCGATGCCGAAGGGGCTGAGCCAGCGCACGGTGCCGCCGAGCCGGTAGCGGCCCGATTCCTTGGTGCCATGGTTGTCGCCCTCGGCGGTGAAGGCCCAGCGCGGCGCGGCCGCGACCTCGACCGACAGATCGGTGGTGCCGGGCTGCGTGCCCTCCTGCAAGGCCGACGAGACCTTGACGCCGGGCTGGTCCGACAGCAGCAGCATGGCGCGCTCGTAGGCGGGCGCGTTGACGGCCTCGCCCGGCTGCAACGGCGCGAGGAAGCCGCGCACGCGTGCTTCGGCGATCGGTGCTTCGGGCGCCACCAGCACATCGACGCGGCCCAGCCGGCCCTCGATCACGCTGATCTCGACGATGCCGTCGCGCACGGTCTGCACGGGCACCACGGCCTGCGCGAGGAAGTAGCCGCGCTCCTTGTAGCGCGCGGTGATCGCCTTCGCGAGTTCCTCGAGGTCGGCCAGCGTGACGTCGCGGCCGATGTAGGGCGTGGTGATCGACTGCAGTTCCTCGTTGCTCAGCGCCTTCACGCCATTGAGGCGCAGGTCGTTGAGCTTGAAGGCACCGGTGGCGGAGGTGTTGCGCGACGGTGCTGGCAAAGTCTGCGGCGCGACACCGCCGGTGGCCTGGGCCATGGGTCGGTTGCAACTGCCGCAAGGGTCCTGCGTGGGCAGCAGCGCGGTTTCCTCGGCCTCGTTGGCATGGGCACGCTGGGCGGCCACGAGCAAGGCGGCGCCGAACAGGGCGGAGACGGCGAGGGCGATCGGTGTAGAGCGTTGAAGGGCGCGCATTTCAGGGCTCCACCGCGTTGTTTCTTGCGGGTTGCTGGTGTTTTTGGGGGTCGGTTCGTTCGGGGCGCGTGCACAGGACAGCGGGTACTTCCCTCCGCGAATGTCCCCCGCCCTTCGGGCTCCTCCTTGATTTCGCTACGGGAAGCACCCACTGCCCTGTGCACGTGGGCGCAGTCGTTGTGCAGCCGGTTCTACGGCCGCGTCCAGGCTCACGTCGATGGGGTACTCCCCGCAGCGAAATAAAGGAGGAGGCCGAAGGCCGGGGGACATTCGCGGAGGGGAGTACCCCGTCGGCGTGAGCCCGCCCCGAACAGCAATGCAAGAGAGCAACACGAGACATCTCAACTCCCAACGGTCAGACGCCAGTTGCCGATCAGATTGAACGGCGCCCAGAAGAAGGGATGCGACATCTTGGGATCCTTGAGCACCGCGAGCTGCCCCGCCTGCATTGCCTTCTGCAGGTCGCGGCCCTTCGCGAGTTCGCCGTAGAGCGTGCTCATCAGCACCGCCGTCGCGTCGTCCGACACCGGCCACAGCGAGGCGATCAGGCTCGAGCTGCCCGCGGAGAGGAAGGAACGCGTGAAACCCAGCACCTCGTCGCCCTGCGCGATGCGGCCCAGGCCCGACTCGCAGGCCGACAGCGTCACCAGGGCCGTGCCCTGCATCGGCATCTCGAGGATCTCGTGCGCCTCGAGGAAATTCTGCTTGCCGCCCTCGTTGGCCAGCAGGATGCGCGAGTACAGCGGATCGACCTCGTCGGCCTCCGCATGCGCCGCCACGTGCATCAGCGGCGAGCGCGCCGCCACGTCGCGGAACTGCGTCTTGGTCGCGGCCGCGCCCATGTAGACGCTGTTGCTCGGGAAGTACTGCGCGAGCTGCTTGACCTCGCTCTCGGCACCCGGCAGGTCGTACTTGTCCTCGATGCGCGGATTGCCGAAGGCCGTGAGCGTGGCGTTCACGCGCGGCGTGCGCTGCGCGAGCTGCACCGCGATGCTGATCGAGGGCGCCACCGCCACCGGGTGCGTCTCGATCACGTAGCGGCCATTGAGCCGCAGTGCCTGGAACGGCAGGTAATGCAGCGGGCCGTGCGGCACGATCACCAGCCGCTGGCCGGCCTGCAGGTTCAGCGGGCCGAGCAGCGCGGCACCGAGCTTGTCGGCGTTGGTGATCGCGGTGCGGCGGCCGCGCACGATGGTGTTGCGGAAAGTCTCGACCAGCTCAGTCAGCTCCTCGCGCTTGACCGGGATCGTCTTGCTCTCGATGCCCGCGGGGCTCACCACCCACACCATCAGCCGGTCGGGCAGCGAATGGAACTGCACCACGCGCTCGTCGGGCGCCAGCGTGCGCTGCAGCGTCGCGAGGTCCACCGTGGCCGAGGCCTGCTCGCTGAGCTTGGCGCGCCCGCGCACCGCGTCGAGCAGCGCGCGCGAACGGCTGTGCTCGCTGACCTCGAAGGCGCGGGCGCTGTCGCCCGCGTCGCTGTAGATGGACACGCCGCGCTCGAACACCGACTGCAGGTCGGAGAACAGTCCCATCTTGAATTCTTCGCTGCGGAACTTCGCACGCACCTTGTCCACGCCCTCGAGCGCGCGGCCCACGGCCTCGGCCGCGGCCTGCTTCTGGCCCAGCGCCACCTCGCTGCGCGCCACGCCGTCCCAGGCCCAGAGCTGGTAGTAGCCGCTGTCGGCGCCGACCTGCCGCGCGGCCAGCGCGCGGTAGAGGTCGCGCGCCTCGGCGGGCTTGTTCTCGGCCAACAGCAGCCGGGCGCGCGTGCGGTCGAGCTGCGCGGCCAGCGGTGCGTCCTTCGGTTGCGGCAGCGTGCCGAACAGCTCGCGCGCGCGCTGCGTGTTGGCCGGCGTGCCCGATTCGATCAGCGCATTGACCAGCGAGGCCTGCACCAGCGGCGCATAGCGCGGCGAGCTGTTGGCCAGCGCCTCGTCGTAGCTGAGGATCGCGCCCTCGTAGTCGCCGCGGCGCGTGCGCACGTCGCCGATCACCTTCTGCGACGGCCCCACCACCAGCTTGGGATCGCGCGCCTCGCTCTTGAGCGCCTCGCGGGCGAACTGCTCGGCCTTCTCGAGTTGGCCCGAGTAGCTGTAGACGATGGCCAGGTCGCGGTTGGCCATGGCGCGCAGGTTCGGGTCGTTGGTGGTGTTGGCCAGGTGCAGCGCCTTGCTCGCGGCGCGCACGCTCTGGCGGAACTCGCCCGACTCGGCCAGCGCCACCGCCTGGCTGCAGTACTGGTAGCCCGAGAGCTTGACGTTGTCCTGGCCGTAGAGCACCGCGCCTTCGCTGGTCAGCGCCAGCAGCGTGTCGGTGTCGGCGAGCCGGGCCTGCTCCATCTTGCTGGCCGCGGCCTCGGCGCTCGGGCCTTCCTGCGCCTGCGCCGGCGACAGCTGCGTCAGCAGCACCACGCCGGCCCATCCCAGCGCCCATCCCATTCTCGAAAACCTCGCCATTGGACCCCCGCGCGCGGCCGGCATGCCCGCCTTGGCGGGCATCGACGCCGCGGAAGTGCGCGCCGTTCTGGCCTCGTGGGGAAAGTCTAGGGACGGCCCCTACCCCCGCCTATTCGCAATACGGTCTAGCGCAAATGGACTATGGGAGGCGTCACGCAAGGGTCTCAGAAGTTGTGCGAGATGCCGAACTGCAGCCCGCTCGAGGGCATGCCCGGCGAGCCGGCCGGCGAGGAATCGGCCACCACGTAGGCCGCGTTGCCGCGGTTGCGGATGCGCGAATAGGCCGTGTAGACCGCCGTGCGCTTGCTGAGCCAGTGCACGTAGCCGACCGCGAACTGGGTCGCGTCGTCGGCATCGAGGCCGGGGCCGCTGCGATTGGCACGCGCGGCCGACACCTTGATGACACCCGGGCCCACCGGCATGCTCGCGCCCACCATCACGTGCACCTGGCGGTCGTTGTACGTCTGGTGGCGGTGGTAGTTGGCGTAGAGCTTCACCGGCCCGAAGTCGTAGGTGCCGCCCATGGTCGCGGTGCGGTAGACCTGCCCGTTGGCCACCGGCGTGCGGCCATAGGCGGCCGCGATGTCGAGCGGACCGTTGGCATAGCCCAGGCGCGCGCCGGCATAGCGCATGCCTTCCGCGCCCTCGGGCATCGCGTACATCGCCTGGCCGTAGAAGCCGCCGAGGTCGCGCGGCAGGAAGTAGCCGACCGAGTTGTCGACCCGCACCAGCGTGCGCGCGCCGCCCAGGCCCATGGGCCAGCCCTCGACCATCGCGGCCGAGCCGCCCACGCCCACCGTGCCGAAAGGCGAGAACTGCGAGACGTTCCAGAAGGTGGGCACGTAGTCGCGGCCCAGCCGCAGCTCGCCCCAGGTGCGGCTCGACAGGCTCATCGTGGAACGCCGGTGCCAGTAGACGCCCTGGTACTCGCCGGTGTCGGGCAGCAGCGCCGACTCGAGCCAGAAGCTCGCGACCAGCCCGCCGCCCAGGTCCTCGCTGCCGCGAAAGCCCAGCCGGCTCGGGAAGATGTTGCCGCCCTGGTCCATGGCGCGCACGCTCTTGCCGCCGGCCTTGCTGTAGGTGAAGTTGAGGTCGACGGTGCCGAAGACCTGCACGCTCGACTGGGCCTGCGAGAGCAGCGGCAGGGACGAAAGGAACAGGGCGGTCAGGACGGCGCGGAACGCGAAGGGGATGTTGCGCATGGGTGTCTTCCGAAAAATGGGCGAGCGAAAGCCGGCGCTGCGGCCCTCGGGCCGGCGCGGCGCGGTCGAAATGGAAAAGGGTGCGAGGTGGCGCGGGCGAAGCCCGGCCCCGGCGCTCAGTCGATGCGGATGTTCTTGGCCTTGATGAGCTTGCCCATCGCCTCGGCCTCGCGACGCACGATGGCGCGCGTCTCCTCGGGCGTGGTGCCCATCGGCTCGAGCCCGGCCTCGGCGATCAGCCGCTGCATCTCGGGCGACTGCGTGGCCGCGCGGATCTCGCGGTTGAAGCGGTCGACGATCTCGGGCGGCGTCTTCGCGGGCAGCCAGAAGCCGAGCCAGGTGAACACCTCCAGGCCCGGATAACGTTCGGCCAGCGTGGGCACGTCGGGCAGCGCGGCGCTGCGCTGGCTGCCGGTGTAGGCGATGGGCTTGACGCGGCCCGCGCGGATGTTGGGCAGCGCCGAGATCGGCGGCTCGAAGCCCAGCATCACCTGGCCCGCGATCACGTCGGGCATGGCGCTCTGCTTGTAGGGCACGTGCAGCAGCTCGATGCCCGCGGCGTCCTGCAGCAGCTCGAAGCCCAGGTGCGCGGTGCTGCCCGAACCGTAGGAGGCGAAGCTCACGCGGCCCGGGTCCTTCTTCGCGAGCGCCACCAGTTCCACCAGGTTCTTCGCCGGCACCAAGGGGTTGGCGACGATGAACGAGCCGCCCTTGAGCGCCTGCGTGACCGGCACCAGGTCGGTCTGCGGGTTGTAGGGCAGCTTCGACAGCAGGAACGGCGTCATGGTGAACGGGTTGCTGGTCGAGAACAGGATGGTGTAGCCGTCGGGCGCGGCCTTGGCGACCGCGTCGGTGCCGATGGCCGCGAGCGCGCCGGGGCGGTTCTCGACCACCACCGGTGTCTTGAGCATCTGGCCGAGCCGCTCGGCATAGGCGCGCGCGAACACGTCCGAGCCCACGCCGGCCGGCGTGGGCGTGATGATCCGGATCGGGCGCTGGGGCCAGGCGCCGGACTGCGCCTGCGCGCCGGCGCTGGCCAGTGTCAGTGCGAGGGCGGCGCCCCACAGGGTTGCGAGCTTTCTCATGGTGTCTTGTCTCCGTTCTCTTTTCTATGGATCGAATGCACGCGGCGCGGCCGCCGGCGTGCCTGCTGTCTGGCGCTTCTTCTTTTGTCGTCCCGCCTCCGGCGTGCCGTCACCGGCCGCCACGTCCGCTCAACCGCCGGCGTGCGGCGCCAGCGGTGGATAGCTCACGTTGTCCAGCCCCGGCACCACCAGCCGCGCGGGCTGGTTGCCGTTGGCGCGCAACTGGTCGACCGCGTAGTCGACCACGCAGCCCGAGAGCAGTTGCCGCGGGTCCTCGAGCACCACGCGCAGCCGCGTGTTGAGCGCGAACCAGTCGTCGGGACTCGCGATCGCGGGCATCTCGCCGACCGACTCCGTCCGCGCGTCGATGCGGGGCCGCCCCGCGGCGCCGGGCTCGAAGCGCGGATAGCCCTCGTACATCAGCGGCCCGAGTTCGCTCACCGTGCGGGTGTGGGCCCAGATCTGACGCAGCGGCTCCTCGAAGGCGCGCACCGCCGCGAGGTCAGGCAACTCGGCCACCTTGAAGCTCGGGCCGTGCGGCGCGATGTAGAGCCGGTCGAGCGCGAGCCGCTGGCCCGAGGCCGCGAGGATCATGGCGGCGACCGAGTTGGTGGTCCAGGTCACGCCGGCCGTGGGCCGGCCCTGGCGGCCGACGATCAGCACCATGGCGCGCGACCAGTCGATCGCATGGCGGTCGAACCAGCCGATCACGCGGTGGCCGGTGTCCATGCCGACCAGGAAGAAGGTGGCGATCATCACGGCGTTCATCGGCACCGTGGCACCCACGGCATCGCCGCGCGCCTCGATGTAGTGCTCGCGCATGTCGGCGGCGGTGAAGCTGTCGGGCTCGCGCAGCGCGCGCTCGAGGTAGCGCTCGGTCAGCGCGCACGAGTAGTCGACCAGCTGCGCGATGCGCGCCTCGCGGCCTCGGTAGGCGGGCACCGCGACGGTGTCGCGCCACAGCGCCTCGGAGTTGGCGGCGCGCGCGGCACGCGTGCTGTCGATCAGGCGTCGGGTCTCGGCGCGCCAGAGCTCGCCCTCGGGATCGAGCTCACGCAGCCGCAGCAGCGAGGCCACCGCGGGCCCGTGGTGCGAGATGCCCGCGAGCTCCTTGAAGCCGCGCGTCGACATGCGGAAGCCCTCGATCTCGGGCGGCCGGCCGCCGCCGGGGAACAGCACGATGTCGGTGCTGGTCGCGACGATCAGCGGATCGTGCGCGCTGGCCGCGGCGGTGCGCGCGCTCAGCGTGGCGCCGATGCTCGTGGGCCCGGCCGTGTAGGTCTCGAACAGGCGGACCAGCTCGGGGCTTTCGTGGGGTGCGTAGGTGGCCATGGCGGGTCAGCCCGTGATGGAGGCGCCGAGGCCGTCGACGCGGTAGATGCGGCTGGGCGTCGCGAAGCGCACCGCGGCGCTCAGGCTGTTGGCCACCGCCAGATGCAGCGCGCCGTCGGCCTCGAAGAAGGCCGCGTCGGTGCCGCCCGAGGTCGCGAAGCGCGCGGCCTCGACCAGCCGGCCGTCGTCCATGCGGAACACGATCGACTCGAGCTCGGGGATCGGCGCCTCGCGCGTGCCGTGCAGGAAGTTGACGAGCACCAGGTGCCCGCCCTCGGCGTCGCCGCGCCAGGCGAACTCGCGCCCGCCTGGGCCCGCGAGCACCTGGTGGACCGCGAAGCCGCCGTCCTGCCAGCGGTACAGCAGCGTGTCGCCATGCAGGTTGGCGAAGGCCAGCCAGGCCTGGCCCTGGGTCTCGAAGAAGCAGAAGGCGCGGCCGCTGCGGCCATCGAGCTGCTGGAACGGCTCGAAGCGCTCGCCGTTCCAGCGCAGCAGCAGCGAGGGCACGGCATGGTCGGCATGGGCCAGCAACCGCTCGCCGCCGACCTCGAAGAAGGCCCAGTTGTAGCCCCAGGCCGAGGGCACGTCCTGGAACGGCACGAAGCGCGCGCCGTCCCATTCGAGGAGGCACGACGACACCGGCCGCGCGGGCTGCTCGCCCGGCAGGGTCACGCCCTGCGCGAGCGCGAGGAAGTGGCGCTCGCCGATCGCGAAGTGGTGCCACTGCTTGGCCGCGAAGCCGTCGATGCGCTGGAAGGGCTCGAAGCGGCCGTCGACCAGCTCGAAGATCGTCGACGGCACGGCCAGGGTGTAGGGATCGCGCCCGCTGCGCAGGCTCGCGGTGGCGAGGAAGGCGCGCTCGCCGATGCGGAAGAACTCGGCGTCCTCGCCGCCGGGCACCGGCAGGCTGGCATGCGGCACGAAGCGCCCGCCCTCCCAGCGGTAGACGGGCATCTCGAGGTCGCTGTCGCCCAGCGTCATCTTCGCGGGCTGGCCCTCGACGTCGCGCGCCAGCTGCGGCACCGCGAGGTAGCGCGTGCCGCCGTGGACGAAGCCGGCCACCGCGCGCGCGCCGGTGGTGGCGAGTTCCTGGATGCAGTTCAGTTGCATGGCCGCGCTTTCGATCGTGGAGGCATCCATGGTCTCAGAACCCGAACAGCCGCGCCGGGTTGTCGGCCAGGATGCGCCGGCGCGCGGCGGCATCGGGGATCCAGTCGCCCAGCAGGTTCAGCAGCTCGCCGGTGTCGCGCCCGCCCTCGGGAATGTGCGGCCAGTCGCTGCCCCAGATCACGCGCTCGGGCACCGCCTCCACGATGGCCTGCGCGAGCGGCCGCAGCCGCTCGTAGTTGCCGTCCTTGGCGAGCCGGTACGGGCCCGAGAGCTTGAACCAGCCGCGGCCGTCGTGCACCGCGCGCAGCAGGCGGTCGAAGTCGGCGCGCGTGAGGCCGTCGCTCTCGAGCATGTAGCCCATGTGGTCGATCACGAAGTCGCTCTCGATCTCGGGCAGGAACGGGATCAGGTCGCGCACCACCCAGCCCGGCGTGTAGAACTGGACATGCCAGCCGAGCGCGCGCGTGCGCTCCACGCTGCGTGCGATGAAGCGTTGCAGCTCGGCCGTGGGCAGGCCCGAGCGCAGGAACAGGTCGAGCCGCAGCGCGCGCACGCCGCGCGCATGCATTGCGGCGAGCTCCTCCGCCGAGGTGCCGTCCTCGACCATCGCGACGCCGCGCGCGGCATCGCCCGCGAGGTCGAGCGCATCGAGCATGCAGCGGTTGTCGGTGCCGTAGAAGCTGGGCTGCACGATCACGAAGCGCTCGAGGCCGAGCACGCCGAGCGCGGCGCGCAGTTGCGGCAGGTCGCCGTCGGGCAGCGTGTAGTGCGGCGCGGGCACGCGCGGGTAGCGTGCCTCGGGGCCGAACACGTGCACGTGCGCGTCGCAGGCACCGGCGGGCACCTCGAAGGCGGCGCGGGTCAGGGTCTGCGCATCGCGCATCGGCTTGGAAACGAGGATCTGGTCGGTCATGGAAAAAGTCGGATCGGAAATTCGAAGAAGCTCAGTCGAGCAGCACGGCGCCGTCGAGCGGCCGCACCGAATCGAGCGCCTGCGCCACGCGCTCGTGCAGCACGGCGAGCAGCAGGTCGGTGTCGATGCCGGTCATGAGGAAGGGTGCGGCGCCACGGCGGATGCAGTCGGCCACGTAGGCGATGTC